>JAWWCH010000547.1:0-1505 GCA_033720575.1 Marinirhabdus sp. | reverse complement strand
CGATGCCGTAGAAATGTTGATGATCGTAAGTACTAATTATTACACCGGTCAACATTTCCCATTGAAAATAATAACCGAATTGGGCCATCGTTACAATTGTATGGTTGGGTTTGATCTGGCACACGGCGCAGGTAATATTCAGCCCAATCTACATGACACGGGGGCCGATTTTGCCGTGTGGTGTAGCTATAAATATTTGAACAGTGGACCGGGCAGCCTGGGTGGTTGCTTTGTGCACGAACGACATGCCACTAACGACTTACTGCCTAGATTCACGGGCTGGTGGGGACACAACAAAGAAACCCGCTTTAATATGCGTCATGAATTTGATGCATTACCAGGTGCCGAAGGATGGCAACTCAGCAATCCGCCGATACTAAGTATGGCTGCCATTCGTGCGAGCCTGTCGGTATTTGCCCAAGCAGGTTTTGAAAATCTTCGGAAAAAATCGGTTCAACTTACGGGTTACCTAGAGTTTCTACTCAATGAATTAGGAAATGAATCTATTTCTATAATTACACCTGAAAATCCTGAAGAGCGCGGGTGTCAGCTAAGTATTCAATTGAAAAATGCAGATAGAACATTGCACACCAAACTCACCAAAGCTGGGGTGATCAGCGATTGGCGTGAACCTGACGTAATTCGGGTCGCCCCTGCCCCACTGTACAATAGTTTTGTAGATGTGTATGAATTCGTGCAACGATTGAGGGCAATACTATAACCTTATATGGCCTCTCGGGCGCAGTCGGGTAGGCCATTCTGATTAACCAACTAAAATGGGTCACCGCTGCGCCTGACCACCTAAAGCATTTGAATTCAAATCAACACATACTTATTATCGGTGCTGGGCTTTGCGGTAGTTTGCTAGCCCTGAGAATGGCACAAAGAGGTTTTAAAATCACGCTTGTTGAAAAAAGACCCGACCTTAGAAAAGAACATCAAGATGCAGGACGCTCCATCAACTTAGCACTAAGTGATCGCGGACTCAAAGGCCTTCGGTTGGCTGGTGTGGAAGACAAAGCCAAAACGCTGTGCATTCCGATGCTAGGACGTATGATTCACGATATAGAAGGAAATACCTTTTTAAGCAAATACAGTGGAAGAAAAGACGAATATATCAACTCGATTTCGCGTCCGGGACTAAACATGCTTTTACTCGACGAGGCCGAAAAAATGCCCAATGTTGAGATGATCTTCAACAAGGGATGTACCGATGTTGATTTAGCGAATGCTTCGGCCACCTTCAAAGATTATACCTCTGGTGAAGAAGCAACATTCTCAGCCGATGTCATTTTCGGCACGGATGGCGCCGGATCTGTCGTTCGAAAAAATATGTTCAATCATAAAAAATTCCTATTCAGCTTTTCACAAGATTGGCTTACCCATGGGTACAAGGAAATTACCATTCCAGCTGCGGAAGACGGTGGGTATCGCACCGAGAAATCGGCACTGCATATTTGGCCAAGGGGCGAAGACATGCTCATTGCTCTACCAAATTTGGACGG
>JAWWCH010000546.1:0-1506 GCA_033720575.1 Marinirhabdus sp. | reverse complement strand
TTATTATCAGGATGATGAAGTGATTGTGGTTGCAAGTGAACGACCGGTGATTCAGACGGTATTTAATGTTCCTTTTGAAAGTGTTCAGGAAATTGACCCTGGTCACGCCTTGCTGATAAAAAAAGATGGTAGCCTGCGTACTTCTGAGATTTTGACCCCGCTAGAGCGGAAGTCGTGTTCGTTTGAGCGTATTTATTTTTCCCGCGGAAGCGATGCCGAAATCTATCAAGAACGAAAGGAGCTAGGCCGACTCATTATGCCGAAGGTGTTGGAAAACATCAATTACGATACTGAAAACACCGTATTCTCTTTTATTCCGAACACTGCTGAAACCTCATTCTACGGAATGTTGGATGCAGCTCAGAACGAATTGAACAAACAGAAAAATGAGGCGATTTTAAAAGAGGCTGAAAATCTTACCGAAGAACGTCTGTTGGAAATTCAGTCGCACAAAATCCGTACGGAAAAAATTGCCATCAAGGATGTGAAACTACGAACCTTCATTACCGATGACAGTTCTCGAGACGATCTTGTTGCCCACGTGTACGATGTAACCTATGGCGTGGTAAAGCCAAATGACAATCTGGTCATCATAGACGACAGTATTGTTCGTGGAACGACGCTTAAAAAGAGCATACTCAAAATGTTGGATCGCTTGCAGCCAAAGCAAATTATTGTAGTGTCTTCTGCACCACAAATTCGCTATCCCGATTGCTACGGAATTGATATGGCGAGGCTAGAACATTTGGTGGCTTTTAATGCTGCCTTGGAGTTGCACAAAGAGCGCGGTACAGCAGCGATCATTGAAGAAATTTATGAGAAATGCAAAAAGCAATTGGCCCTGCAGGATGACAAAGTGATCAACCATGTTAAAGAATTATACGCGCCTTTTAGCGATGAAGAAATTTCAGATAAAATAGCCGAAATCATTTCAGACGAAACCGTGAATGCAAAGGTGAAATTGATTTTCCAATCGGTAGACGATCTTCATAAAGCCTGTCCTAAAAACTTGGGGGATTGGTACTTTACAGGCGATTATCCAACGGTTGGGGGCAACCGGGTGGTAAACAGAGCATACATCAATTTCTTTGAAGGAAATCCAGAACGTGCGTATTAATTCTCAAATTTTAACAAATTATTGCGTTTCAACGAAGAAAACCTCCTTTTATCTAAAAGTAGGAAAACACTTATAAAAAATTTAAAAATACGTTTATATTTGACCTATACCATAGCATAAGTAGGTTAAGTTAATGGTAGATTTGGGGCAAAAAAAGGCGAACAGTGTTCGCCTTTTTTTATGGACCAAATCGAAGGGGGTGGCGAGCCGCAAAAAGCGAGAGCGTCTGCGGCGAGGCGTGCTTCTCCTCAGAACATTGTTCGCTTTTTATACTAATTTCTTTTTTAGTGTGCCAACAGTGAAGAGAAAGCGTCTGCGGCGAGGCGTGCTTCTCCTCAGAACATTGTTCGCTTTTTATACTAATTTCTTTTTTAGTGTGCAAACAGCGA
>JAWWCH010000545.1:0-1510 GCA_033720575.1 Marinirhabdus sp. | reverse complement strand
TTTTTAAGCAGATCGAAGACTTTGATATCACCACCACTACTATAGCAAGAGGAATCTCTGTAGGCGATGAACTTGAATATGCAGATGAAGTTACCTTAGGAAGAAGTATCTTGCACCGAATACCATTTGAATCTTCCTTAAAAAATCCATAGCGTGTGAAGCTTTCAGTCGTCATTTTAAATTACAATGTGCGCTATTTTTTAGAGCAATGTCTGCTAAGTGTACGACGGGCAATTTCCAATCTTGACGCAGAAATTATCGTAATTGATAATGCTTCGGCCGACGATAGCTGTGCTATGGTGGCACAACGATTTCCCGATGTTGTTCTCATCCAAAACAAAGAAAACGTGGGCTTTAGTAAAGCCAATAATCAGGCCGTTGCCGTAGCTCAAGGTGAGTACATCTGTATCTTGAATCCTGATACCGCTGTTGCAGAAGACACCTTTTACAAATGTTTAGGGGCTGCCGAAAATAAACCCAATCTTGGTGCAATGGGGGTATACCTGCTAGACGGGACGGGTCATTTTTTACCCGAAAGTAAGCGTAATTTACCCACGCCAACGACTTCCATGCTCAAACTGTTAGGGTTTACCAAAAAATATTATGCGGGTCATCTTCCAGAAGATGGTTCAGGAAATACAGCGGTTTTGGTCGGGGCCTTTATGCTCATGAAAAGAAGTGTCTACAATCAGGTCGGTGGATTTGATGAAGATTACTTTATGTATGGTGAAGACATAGATTTATCGTATAAAATTGAACAAGCAGGCTATCAAAATTATTACTTGGGAACCACAGAGACCTTGCATTATAAAGGAGAAAGTACCCAAAAAGATGCCGCCTACCTGGAGCGATTCTACGGAGCTATGCAGATCTTTTATAAAAAGCACTTTCACACCAATCCATTGTTAGATATATCCGTAAAGATAGGGGTGGCCAGTGCTAAAATGCTAAAGAAGCAAAAGGTGTCAGGTACAAGAAAATCCAACATACAACCCGAAGAAGCCATTGTGATCACAGACAACATCATGATGTTAAAAAAGCTTTCTGAAGCGATAGAACTCCCTTTGAAATCGGCTTCTAAAAGTATGTTCCAGAATGGAAATGTCAGCAATACCCTGCTCATTTTTGACGCGAATTATATTCCGTATACTCAAATTTTTCAAGTGATGCGTGATTACAAAGACCGTGGAAACCAGTTTCGCATTCGTCCGCCAGGATGTAACTTCATTTTGGGCAGCGACCAAAGTGATGATAAAGGAACCGTGCTTTCGTTTTCGTAATTTTCAATGAAATGAATACCACAACGGCTATTTTTTGATTAATTTTGCGTCCGTAAAATTTGAAACTTTCTATAATGGCAACATTTGAATTGAAACTACCTAAAATGGGTGAAAGTGTAGCAGAAGCTACCCTTACCAATTGGCTAAAAGAGGTAGGAGATACTATTGAAGCAGACGAACCGGTACTCGAAATCGCAACCGATAAGGTGGATAGCGAAGTACCCAGTGAG
>JAWWCH010000544.1:0-1515 GCA_033720575.1 Marinirhabdus sp. | reverse complement strand
GTGATCAGTAATTATTCTGGAAAACAAGCGCTCACCATACACAAGAAAATATATGTACCGAAGAGCGAAGGTAGCGGGGGGGTCTCCTTTACACTACAGAAAAACAAAGGGAAAAACATCATTTTTATTGTGGATGAAGCGTCCATGATTCCCGATGTGGCCCAAGAATCGAAATTATTTGAAAACGGTTCGTTGCTAGACGATTTGATGGAATACGTTTATAGCGGTACGAATTGCAAATTGCTTTTGATTGGCGATACCGCCCAATTGCCGCCCGTTAAGCTTAGTTTGAGCCCGGCCCTTGACGAACGCACGCTATCTTCCCATTATAATAAGGAGGTCGTAAAAATTGAGTTGGATGAAGTGGTGCGCCAACAAACCGATAGTGGTATTTTGTTTAACGCCACTAAATTGCGTGAAGTGTTAGATAGCGGTTTTTATGAGCAGTTCAAATTTTCGGAACTTCCTTTTCCCGAGGTGGTGAGACCGCAGGACGGACATGAACTTTTGGAGGCCATAAGTGATTGTTACCACAACCAAGGCAATGAAGATACCGTGATTATTGTACGATCTAACAAAAGGGCCAATTTATACAATCAGAACATCAGAAACCGAATCTTATTCCAAGAAGAAGAACTTTCGGCGGGTGATTACCTCCTGGTCGTTAAGAACAATTACCATTGGGTAAAGCCCTCTAGTGAAGCAGGTTTTATTGCCAATGGCGACATTGTCAAGGTGTTGGAGATTTTTGGCTTTAAAGAGTTGTACGGGTTCCGCTTTGCGGAAGTACAGGTACAAATGATTGACTATCCAAAAATGAAACCTTTTGAGACAGTATTGCTTTTAGACACCCTGGTTTCAGAAACTTCTTCCCTCACCTATGAGGAATCGAATACCTTATACCAAGAGGTGATGAAAGATTACCAACAAGAAAAAAGCAAGTACAAAAAATTTTTAGCGGTTAAAAACAACAAGTATTTCAACGCCCTTCAAGTAAAATTTTCCTATGCAATAACCTGCCATAAATCACAAGGGGGACAATGGAGTACCGTGTTTGTAGAACAGCCCTATTTGCCGAATGGAATCGATAAAGAATACCTCCGTTGGCTATATACTGCCGTTACCCGAGCCAAGGATAAACTATATCTTATCGGCTTCAAAAACGAATATTTCGAGGCTGCCGAGTAAACCTTTTCTACTTTCTGGCATCTATACACTAGATAATTATTTATTTTTGCTCACTTCAACAAAAAACACATCAAATTGAGAATAATTGCAATGATTCCCGCGCGTTACGGCGCATCAAGATTTCCCGGAAAATTAATGCAGGACCTCGGTGGTAAACCCGTGATTGTTAGAACGTATGAAGCCACTAAGGCCACTGGTCTTTTTGAAGAGGTATATGTGGTCACCGATAGCGAAATCATCTATAATGAAATAGAACTCAATGGTGGAAAAGCCATTATGAGCATGAAAGAACACGACTGCGGTAGCGATAGAATTGCCGAAGCTGTT
>JAWWCH010000543.1:0-1525 GCA_033720575.1 Marinirhabdus sp. | reverse complement strand
CTGTAGTTGTCCGTATATGGGCATTCCTGCGCTGTTGCTCGGTTCGCCATCATCGTTGGCGCGGTACTGTTCGTATTCCTTTCCCAATTGCCAAGCATAACAGAAATGGCGTGCGGTGTGGTGTTTTTTCTGAAGTTGCTCAATACAATCTTTGATATCGTCTTCCGAAGTCACCGGAAATGCATATCCAAAAAATTTGCTACCGCGATCTTTGAAAAGGGTCTCCTTTCCAGGTTTGAGAATGGTTTTATATGTGTCGCTCGCGTCAATCATATCAGTTTTTCAAGAGCGATGAGCAAAATACTTATGACCGCCAAAACAATGCCTATCCAGTTTTTTGGCGTCAATTTTTCTTGGAACAATAGAATACCCACCAAGGTAGAAAGCATTACAATCGCCACATTGTTGACGGTGAAAATTCCTGAGCTTTCTAACAGTCCGCTTCTCAGTGCTTTTACTAAAAAGTAGATGGAAAAATAGTTCGGGATTCCCAGCGCAATACCTCCGATGATGTTTTTCCATGCAAATGTAAATTGTCCCCTGATTTTCTGAAATAGGAGCACAAAAATGCCAAGTACAAAGGCAGAGAAAAATATGGTGGCTGAAAATAAAGGGACGTCATTTTCGGCTACATATGAACCTTCCAAAAACTTTATGCTGGTATCTATGAATCCGCTTCCAAGAAACACCAAGACCGGAAAAATTAGGTTTTTTGGAGCAATGGCCAACCCGTCTCTATTTTTTACAGAAGCAAGATATACAGCGACCAAAGCCAAGATAATCCCGATGGTTTTGAAGACACCCAAGCTGTCTTTGTAATATAAAAGACCAAAGAGTATGGGAATGACGACGCTCATCTTTGTGGCTACAGAAACTACCGAGAGTCCGCTGCGCTGAGTGGTGATCGCCATAAGGTTAAAGACAATTATGAACATGGCGCCCAACCCCACTGTATACGTAAACCAGTCGTACGTTGGAAGTTGTGATACGGTAATGGTGCCACTATAGCCAATAATTCCGCAGAGACAGGCCACGAAATAATTTACCACAATGGCCTGAAGCGTATTGATGCCATACGTATGAAACAGTTTGAACACCACAAAAATGAGGGTAGAGGCTAGAACACTGAGGATAAGGAATATCAAACTAGGTTGTTTTTAATGTGAATGAATGTATCGCTTCCGATCTGGGTTTTGAACGTAGCTCCTGTTGTTATGTTCGGGGCTTCAATGCCTTCTTTAAGCACCGCCTCTCCCTTGAATATCAAAGCCTCGTCCCAAAGGTTTTCGTCTATAAAAGTTTGCAGGGTTTTCGCCCCACCTTCCACGATCAAACTTTGAATCGCTCTTTCCGCTAACAGGTCGCATATTTGTTGGCCGAGTTGTTTCGTAAACTTGATCGGTATGATTTCCACACCATTTCTATCAGAATCATTCGCTTCCGATAGAATAAAAGTCTGGGCAGTATCGTCAAATATGCTGCTTTCTACTGGGGTTCTAAGGGTTTTGTCGAGTATAAACCGAAT
>JAWWCH010000542.1:0-1525 GCA_033720575.1 Marinirhabdus sp. | reverse complement strand
TAGGTTTAGAAGCCCAATGAGTTCGATAGAGATACATACCGATCGATTGATGATGCGCCTCTTTAAAAGAGGGGACGAATCTGACGTGCTCGCGTTCAGTTCCAACCCAGAAATCAACAGATTTACTGGCGATCCGGTAATCAGTAGCATTTCAGAAGTAATTGCCCTAATTGAAAATGTTTGGCTTTCAGATTATTCGAGTCACGGTTATGGTCGGTTTGCCGTAATCCATAAAGCAGATAATACCATCATCGGATTTTGTGGCGTAAAATATCTACCTGAATTGCAAGGTACCGATCTGGGCTATCGTTTTCTCCCAGAGTACTGGGGGCAAGGAATCGCTACCGAAGCGTGCACTGCCATGGTGAAAGACGCTTTTGAACGCTTGCAATTGGAAAAAATATATGCCTTTGTGGAACCTGAAAACACGGCCTCTTCACGAGTGCTCGAAAAATTAGGTTTTACCTTCGAAAAAACAGCACCCTATCCCAATGAGACCAAACCCATTTTGTGGTATTCACTTTTGAAAAAAGACTATGAAAGACAATAAACGTGTGATCTACTGGTTGCTCACAGGCTGTGTGCTCATTTTTATTATGGTGGTTGTTGGCGGTATTACTCGCTTGACCCATTCTGGATTATCCATTTCAAATTACAAGTTAATTTCCGGGACCATTCCCCCGATGAACGAGGCAGAATGGCAAGAGGCCTTCGACCTTTACAAACAATATCCAGAATACCAAAAGTTGAACAGCCGCTTTACACTAGAGGAATTCAAAGACATCTACTTTTGGGAGTGGCTACACCGTGTCATCGGAAGGTTCATCGGACTCGTATTTTTGATTCCTTTTCTCTATTTTCTGTTTAAAAAACAGTTGACCTCATCCACCATTAAAAAGTGTGTGTTGCTGCTATTTCTTGGCGGATTTCAGGGTTTTCTGGGATGGTACATGGTAAAAAGTGGCTTGGTTGACCGACCTGATGTGAGCCACTACAGGCTGGCCATGCACCTCACCACTGCCTTTATCACTTTTGCGTATACGCTCTGGGTAGCGTTGGATCTCGTTTTTCCGAAGAAGAAAGAAATACATGTCGGCATGCGAAACCTCATTCGTGTTGCACTTGGTGTATTATTGGTCCAAATCATTTACGGTGCCTTTGTAGCTGGCTTGGATGCTGGGTGGATTCACAATCACTGGCCCCTAATGAATGATGGAAAATTAATCCACGAAACGGTTACCATTGAGCAAAATCCAGTTTGGAAGAATTTTGTGGAAGGGAAAAGTGGCGTGCAGTTCGTGCATCGCTATTTGGCTTATGTGGTAGTTGCTGTTATCGGTTTGGTTTGGTATCGGGCTTCAAAAATAAATCAAACCGCACTTCAAAAAAGTGGAATCCGCTGGTTGGTGGCTTTGGTCGTGGTGCAATTCATATTAGGCGTTTTTACTCTGATACTTCAGGTTCCTGTGGCGTTGGGCGTATTACATCAGGTGGTGGCCTTCTTCTTGTTGGCGGCGATGACGTT
>JAWWCH010000541.1:0-1526 GCA_033720575.1 Marinirhabdus sp. | reverse complement strand
CGATGATGCCCTTGTGCCCCTGAGCTTGGGCGTTATGCCTAAAGTAATGAAAGGAAACATTTTGAGCCTGATTGAAGAGACCTTGAAGAATTTCTGATTATAACGGATTGCTGTGCTGTCTATATCCATTAAGAGAAGCAGCAATCATAAGGTTTTGTAACCAATTATGGTGATAAACAAAGCCGTTCAACTTAGCAGTGGGCGTATTTAATACTGGATCTTTAGCAGAAACGGCTGGTGAATAAGGAGAAAAATTGTGGATCAAAGCAAATGCCCGGAAGTTTTTTGATGTTGCCTCTATAGTACTGTGAAACATTTGTGAATTAAAGGCATGGCGGTTCATAAACTTCATGATTCGATCTAACATATTTGAGGTTCTGTAAGCATTTGGAAAGTCGAAATGGGCTAACCACCGTTTCTTTTTTGTGCAGAGTTTGAAAAGGTTGTCTTTCATTGGAGAATCCGGCAAAGAGTGGGTGGCCCATTCTGCTAATCTGCGAAGTTGTTGTGAAAGAGATCGTTTCGAATCAGCAGTGTAGCACAGCCAGACTTTATCGGCGGCTGTCTCAAAGAACTTAGCGAGTTTTTTCGTTGCTCTATCTCTTACTTTCAGGTAGGCATGCAGAAAACATTCAACGACGAAGATTGCTGGAAAAAGAGTCTGCCAAACATTTTGGGTCGCAAACCATCCATCAGTGTTGACGGTCTTAGGCTGGTAGGTTGTTTTGAGATATTGCGCTTCGTCTTTGAATACTTGATAGGCTTCCTCTAAGGCCTTCTCGCAAGCACTTAAAGTTGCTTCAACGCCCAGGATACAGCCTCTGGCAATAGTTGTGGCAATATACGCTCTTTGACCTCTGATCCGAGTATGGTGCTCATCAGCTAGTACATCTTCTGGCAAACGATCCGGGTGATGAATGGTTGTGCCAACTAAGCTGAAACTGCCAAAAGATAAAAATAAGCGATACCAATACATTGGATTTCGACCAAAGACGATCGTTAATGCCCAAAAAGGAACACCAAAGCGTAATAAAAACATGGGCCCTGATACATCGGCTGTTTTGGCCCGCATATAAGGAAGCACAAAAGAGGGGCGAATTTGAAAGTTGACGCCACCAATGACAATCTTACGCATTCGCATCCCCAATTTCTGAGAAATCCGAGTTTTTCCATTGAGCTTATAACCGGAAGACATACCATTCGGAAAAAGTTCCGGATGACTCGAAAACTCATCGCAAATTATTTTATGGGCCAGCTGATTGTCTTTCATAAATGCAGAATATGTGTGTTCGGTAAAACTTAAAACTATTGTATGACTCCATTTTTCATTATCTTTTAGTGCCACTGTAAATGCCTTGTTTTTGGTTTGGTCACTTAAAGATAAGCATTAACAGTGGCATTTTTAATAGCACAGCAAAATGTTACAATCTGCAATATTGAAATCGCTTGTCTTGCTTAAAGCATTGGTAAAATCGACAAAATATTTGCTGTTTAGGTCGTTCTGCATTTTTTTCATTATTTACTAT
>JAWWCH010000540.1:0-1530 GCA_033720575.1 Marinirhabdus sp. | reverse complement strand
GGTTACGTGCCAAAATATCCTCAGGTCACCGTGTTTACCGATGCAGAAATGTCAACGATCAAAAAACTGTATGTTGATGCCAAATACAAAGGCAACCATAATGTTATATTGAAGCTTACGAAAAGACTTGCTACCGTGATGGAGGTGACCCCTGATGAGCGGCCCATAGTGTTTGTCGATAAAGTGTTGAAAGACTATAATTATTATACCCAACAAATGTGATCGTAGCAGCCATTACTCCGCCGAATATAGAACTGTTTCTTATCATTGATATCTTAGGAACCATAGCCTTTGCGGTTTCGGGAGCGTTAACGGCGATGAAAAAACAGATGGACCTGTTCGGCATTTTCATCATTGCATTTGTAACCTCGGTGGGAGGAGGAACGCTTCGTGATGTCCTCATTGATGCCAATGTAGCTTGGATGCGCGACCTTACGTTTGTCTATGTGATCATTGGTGCCACAATTTTGGCGATCATCTTTCGGAAAAAATTGAGCTACGTTCGCAAATCATTATTTCTTTTTGATACTATTGGAATTGCGTTATATACTGTGGTGGGCGTTCAGAAAGGAATCGCCGCCGATTTCCCAGCGCTCATTTGTATTGCCTTGGGTACCATGTCTGCTTGTTTCGGTGGTGTAATTCGTGATATCCTGTGTAATGAAATTCCGGTGATTTTCAGAAAGAATATTTACGCTACGGCGTGTATCATGGGCGGACTCGTATATTTTGCCCTGTTAAAGATGTCGTTATCGCCCAACATCATTGTGGTGATAGCAGGTTCGGTGGTGATCACTATTAGGCTGTTGGCAGTAACTTTTAATTGGTCGTTACCAAGTATCTATAGGAAGCAAGAATAGCATGTGCCAATCCATTTTACTCCACGATCTCTGCAGAGATGTAGACATTCTGTACGGGCCATTCTCCTTCGTCTCGATCTAATTCTGAAATTTTTTCAACCACATCCATACCTTCGATCACTTTTCCAAATACGGTGTAATTGCCATTGAGATGACTGGTGGAAGATTGAGGTCCCAAAAAGATAAAAAACTCAAAGGGCGCCGTTTGTTTATCTGGATTCTCACGATATTCTTTGGCGCCAGAAACACTGCCGTAGCTGTGGTTTCGTCCGTTAATTTCTGCCGGCAATAAGTAACTCGGTCCGATTTCTGCACGTTTTTTATTGGTAGAGGCCAAATCACTATTCCCACCTTGAATGATAAAGTCTGGAACTACACGATGAAAGAAGGTGTTCTCAAAATAATTCTGTTTCACCAAATAGATGAAATTGGCACGATGCAATGGGGTGTCCTCGTACAAACTGATAACGATGTCGCCAAGACGTGTACTTATCTTCACTTTGTTCTCTGGATGTTCCTTTCCGTATGCGGTGAGAAATGCTACAACGTTGTCTTGGGTGATTTTTGGATACGAATTGTCGTCAGATGCTGGAGTGGATTTCTCTGAAGGCTCTTGCGCTTCTAGAGTTGACGAACTATCTACATCCGCTTCGGCACTAACCGAAGTTTT
>JAWWCH010000539.1:0-1540 GCA_033720575.1 Marinirhabdus sp. | reverse complement strand
CTTGGATAAATGTGCTTATGTGGATAGGGTAGAGCCTACAGAGACCAACATTGTCATTTTTTACCTTTCGGAAGACATTGCAGAAGAAAAATTCATGAATGATATGGAAGTGCAAGGCATTCGATTGAGCAATATGGGGCAAGGAAAATTGCGAATAGTGACCCATTTGGATTATACCGATGCGATGCATGATAAGCTGCTTACAGTCTTGGAAAATTACAAATAAAAAAAGCGTGCCGTACAGCACGCTTTTATAATGAGGTCGTCATCAATTTGTTACTCAACCTCTTTTACTTCAGCTCCTGGAGCATTTTTCTTCACAGATTCGATTCCGTTGTTCATTCCAGACTCTGCAGCATACATTTGGCTGCTTCCGATAATCTGACCGTTGGTAGATTTAACATTGAAATGGAATTTTCCATTTTTTGCATTTTTCTTTTCGTAGCAGCTGTCGTCACCACAGTTCTTTTGAACAGATTCGATACCGTTCATTGCACCGCTTTTAGACGCATACATTTGGCTAGACAGAATCACTTGTCCGTTACCTGCTTTGAGTACAAAATGATACTTGTCACCGCTTTTCTTTAATTCAAACATGTTTATTTGGTTTTTCGTTACAAATTAATTCGATTTTAAATATCGGAAAATTCTAAATGATACGGATGTTTTTAACGTAAATTTTTCATTCAGGTATCACAAATCGAGGTCTTTAGAACGAAGATTCGGACTTAAAGTCAAATCGATTTTTGATATGCGTGCTCCAATTATTTTCCGAAGAGACCTTCCATACCCGGAATATTGGGCATACCATCTTTTGCCACTGCAGCAAGTTCTGTTTCATGCACCGAAGTCGCTTTTTCAATCGCTTTATTCAACGTCACAATTAGATAATCTTCCAACTGCTCTTTGTCTTCGAGTAAGCTATCGTCTATCGCTATGGATTTTATTTCCCTGTTGGCGGTCAAGGTTATTTTTATGAGGCCGTCTGAGCTTTGTTCGTCAACAAGAACCGTGCTCAATCGTTTTTTGGTTTCTTCTACTTTTTGTTGGGTTTCTTTGAGTTTACCCATCATTCCCATTATATCTCCAAACATAATTTTCTTGTTTAAATATCTCTACAAATTTAGTACTTTGCGAGAAGTATTAATCAACCATTTCTCCAAAATTTACCACGATGAAAAAACTCAGTATTGTTTGCCTAGCATCACTTATTTTTGCGGTTTCGTGCAAAGAAAATGAACCTTCTGAAGATCCTTCAAAAATGAAAATACAGCCCCCCACTGCCGATAAGATTGCCAAAAACCTCGAAATGCATGGCGATGTAAGAGACGATTCCTACTATTGGCTCAACGATCGTGAAAACGCTGAAGTTATTGATTATCTAGAGCGTGAAAACGATTATTACAGTAAAATGACAGCACATACCGATTCGTTGAAAGACGATTTGTTTGAAGAAATGAAAGGTAGGATCAAGGAAGACGATTCATCTGTTCCTTATTATTATAACGGTTACTACTATATCACCCGTTTTGAGACGGGG
>JAWWCH010000538.1:0-1545 GCA_033720575.1 Marinirhabdus sp. | reverse complement strand
CCAGATTCTAATGCCTCACCTGCGGTCTGATTTGCTTTAGTGAATTGCCAAGTACATATGGCGATGGGTAGGTTAGGAGGCGATGCCGTCATTGTTTTAGTGGTTTCTTTTGTCTCTTTTTTTGGGTCATTACATGACAATGAGCTGGCTGCGAAAGCAGCTCCAACAGTTCCCATGGCTGTATTCTGGATAAATTTTCGGCGTTTCATACTACTTGATCTCAATTTCGTCCACGAAAATCCACGCCCGCCCATCATACGGAAACCCCAAATGCCACTCTGGGAGTGCACCTGCGTTTTTAGCTACAATTTTAATGTATCGTGCGCTGTAGTTCTTCATGTTGAAGGTTGCTGTTTCTATTTTGATGCTATCTGATTGCGTTTTTGAATCAAACACTACTTTAGGCAATTCTTTGTGGAAATTCCCGCGACTAGGGGATACATAGCATTTCACTTCTGTAGGAAGGAAAATCCAACTTCCTTGGTCTTGGAGGAAATTCACTTTAATTTTATCTATAGGTTTAATGCTACCAATATCTACTATGGCTATTACATCTTGGTCTTGATAGCCTTGCCACGCTCCTGTTCTGAAGTCTCGGGCGCCTGAGATACCATCGATGAGGGCATCATTTCCGCCCGCATTGTATTCATTGGCAAATTCAGATTCTAATGTGATACTCAAGTTGGGATCAATCTTTTTGAATTCAGTTTGAAGTACAGTGCTTTTTTGGTCATTTTGCGCTGCATAAGTCTTAACTGTCGTGGTTTCTGAAATTTGAATTGGATGGGTATAGCGCTGAAAATCGCCATCGTTTAGACTGTAATAGATGTTGGTCCCATTGCCGGTAGTTTCAAGGCCTATCGTTGTTTCATTTTTGAATACCACATCACCTTCAGAAATAAACGGAGCAGACAAAATGGGATGGTCCAGAATTTCGGTGGATGGTATTTCTGAATCTGCAGTTCCCCAATTGCTCGGTGTATCACTCATTTGAAAAGACAACACGCCACCTGAAATGATCTCATCATGATATAAAAAAGAACGCTCTAAAGGCTTGCCGTTTAGCTGAGCCGAGGCAATATAGATGTGGGTATCAGATACATCAGGGGCATCAATGGTAAATTCCTTTCCATTTTCCAGGTGGATGGTAGCTTTGGGAAATAGTGGTGTGCCAATAATATATTGGTTGCTTCCCGGCGTCACAGGATAAAAACCTAAGGTGCTAAAAATGTACCAAGCACTCATTTGCCCGCAATCTTCATTGCCAGAAATTCCATCAGGGCTATTCGAATATAACTCGGTAACGATTTGATGTATCAACTCTTGAGTGCGATTCGGGGAATTGACATAATTGTACAAATAGGCCATGTGGTGACTGGGCTCATTGCCGTGGGCGTATTGACCTATAAGTCCGGTGATATCAGCTTGGTTTCGACCAGATGTTTTTGAAGTAGCGGTAAATAAGGTGTCCAGATGGTTCTCAAAAGCTTGTTTTCCGCCCATCAGTGCCATATGCCCCGAAATGTCTTGGGGCGCGTACAGACT
>JAWWCH010000537.1:0-1557 GCA_033720575.1 Marinirhabdus sp. | reverse complement strand
TCTGTGATATAGTTTTTTTCCCGAAACAACCACAGGGCATCGCTAGATCCCGAATCGATGAGCAGTAAAACCTTACGCAAACCTCCCGTGGGGTCTGAAATCTTTACTTCCAAAAAGGGTTTATTCGCGTTAAAACGGAGATCAAATGATTCGCAGTTCCTGCACACCCTCCGCTTAGGAAATTCCGGATTGTACAAGGTGAGTGTTTTAGTCGAATAGTTCGTCTTTACCAAGAAGCTTTGAAAAAAATCATATCCAAGTATACCATGAATCGCCACTCCCATCCTTGGTGAAAAATTCAACGATTCGTCAAACACTACGTATAGGGTGTGGTTTTCATCTACTGCCTTTCCGACCTTTAAAACGTTATTTTCACTTTTCAATGCCTCTATACTCCCTCCTTCCCCCAAGCCACGTATCTGGGTTGACACCGCGTTTTTAAGCTCTAAAGAGTCGTTCTCGGACACGCTAAACAACAACGAGGTATTTACGCCTGTATCCAAAAGGAAAGATAGTTTGGTACCATTTAGCTCAACAGGAACTATGACCAAATTGTTCACCAATTCAAATTTGATACGTTCTTTTCTATCTCCTTCGGGTAACAAAAACCCCGATTGGCCGAAACCATACGAAAAACAACACAGAAATAATAGCAGTAAACCCTCGAATTTTAATCGAAAAAGACCCCATACATTCATACCACTCAAGATAAAAAAAATAACCGTCAAGAGGATGCCGAAAGTGTGTATTTATCGAATATATTTCGCATTTTTGTTACTTAATAGCTATCGTATGCCAGAAGTATCATTGAAGGGTGCCAGAATGCCCGAATCGCCTATCAGAAAACTAGTACCCTTTGCCGAAATGGCGTACAAGAAAAAGAAGACCGTTTACCATTTAAATATCGGTCAGCCCGATATTAAAAGTCCGCAAATAGCAATGGACGCGGTAGCCCACCATTCTTTAGACATCCTTGCGTATACACGATCTGAGGGCTCTGAAGGGTATCGAACTAAAATTTCTGCCTATTACCACCGAAATAACATCCCAGTTGAGGCCGAAGACATCATTGTCACAACTGGAGGTAGTGAAGCCTTGCTTTTTGCAATGGGAACTATTGCCGATCAAGGAGATGAGATCATTATCCCCGAACCCTTTTATGCCAATTACAATGGCTTTGCAACCGCTAGCGGCGTGAAAATCGTTCCAGTGATTTCTAAAATCGAAAATAATTTTGCCCTTCCGCCCATTTCAGAATTCGAAAAGCTGATTACCGATAAAACCAGGGCTATTCTTATTTGCAATCCTGGTAACCCAACGGGATACTTATATTCCAAAGAAGAGATTGAAACCTTGGCGGCCATGGTTAAAAAACACAATTTGTTTTTGGTGGCAGACGAAGTGTATCGTGAATTCACCTACGATGGCCACAAGCATGTCTCTATCTTAGAAATAGACGGGATGGAAGAGTATGGAATCATCATCGATTCGGTCTCAAAACGGTATAGCATGTGCGGGGCGCGTATCGGCTGTCTGGTATCGAAAAACAAAGCGGTC
>JAWWCH010000536.1:0-1558 GCA_033720575.1 Marinirhabdus sp. | reverse complement strand
TAGCCAGTATTGCAATTAGTGACCCCCTTACAGGGATCATGAACCGAAGAGGCTTCATAGAAAACGCAGAAAGACTCATCAGCTTATCAAAACGCAGTGGTAAAACCGCATGCCTAATGATTCTTGATATTGATCACTTTAAAACGATTAATGATCGATATGGGCATAAAGTAGGTGATTTTTGCCTCATTGAATTCAGTGAAATCATTCAATCGTGCTGCCGCTTACATGATTTAGTGGCCAGAATTGGTGGCGAGGAATTTATTATATTGCTGGATAATTGTTCGAGCGATATGGCCAGAGAAAAGGCCAACTACCTGATCAAACGGATTCGAGAATATAAATTTCAACCCAATGGAGTTGATCAAGCCATTCAGCTCACCGTTAGTGTCGGTATTGCAGAATTAGAACAGTCCCTACAACACGCTTGGCAATGTGCCGACGAAGCCCTTTATTCGGTTAAAAACAGTGGCCGCAATGGTGTCCAAATCTACCTCCCAACCACTTGATCCATATCAGTGATTTCCATCGAAAACATAACTCATTGATTTAAAAGTGTTTTTACTAGCCATTTAAATTGTTTCTTTTTTTTACTCAACTTTAAAATTATAAATAACAGCCTATACTCAAAACATATAAGCCCCTTTATCGTCGGCTTTTTAAAGTTGGCACTCACTGGCAATAGGCATATGGATCATTCCTTAACGCGCACACAGCAAACCCTACTAGAGCAAATGCAAATTGGCGATTTAGAGATTCATCGCCGCAAAGAGCTATTAGGGTTAAGTGAAGAAGACATCAGTTATCTCGCCAGCCAGAAGATCTCCATCGAAAGCAATATTGATGTCATTGTTGAAGAATTTTATGAAAAACAAACTGAAATTGATGAAATATCACTACTGATTGGCGATGCCGATACCCTTACTCGCTTACGCTCCGCTCAACGTAAATACGTGTTGGACATGTTTTCGGGAACGTATGACAGCGAGTACGTCAATAACCGTCTAAGAATCGGCATGGTGCATAAACGTATCGGTGTAGAACCTAAACTGTACTTGTCTGCGGTTTGGACACTCAAGACCATTATTATTCGTACCCTTATCCGCACCATTGAGGATACTCAAATATTACAAAAAACCATTACGGCGTTAGATAAACTTTTGTATTTTGATACCACCCTGGTTTTCGATACATACATCGACAGCCTTGTGGGTGAAATAGAAAACGCGAAACGCCGTACGGAACTCTATGCTACAAGTCTTGATCAAAAAGTAGCTGAACGCACACGTCAGTTAGAAAAGCTAGCTCAATTAGACCCGTTAACCGAAGTGTATAACCAGCGAGCGATGCAAGAATTGCTGAAGCGGGAATTATCCGTGGCTAAGCGCCATAACAGCGTTTTATCCATGATTTATTTTGATATTGACCACTTCAAAGACATCAACGACAAATTTGGCCACCTAAAAGGGGACGAGGTACTTAAGTATATTGGAAGTGTATTAATCGAAAATACTCGAGAGACCGATATCCCCTGCCGTCACGGTGGTGACGAGTTTTG
>JAWWCH010000535.1:0-1563 GCA_033720575.1 Marinirhabdus sp. | reverse complement strand
GGCCCCACAAAGTCGTCACCATCATCTGGAAAGCCTTGAACAACGACCGCATTAGGATGATCGTTAATTGGATTTTGATCTGCCGGTAAGTTCCCTCCGTTCTGAACCGGTACTTCACCAGACCCCGTGAACATTACAGAGTATATTGTTCCTATACCGTTCGTTACATCTTCATCAGTGTCTGAATATGCATACAAATGATCTCCATTTGTGGCTAAATTAAAACTACCATTACCAGACAGCGTTGAAACGACAGCCGTTCCACAATCTCCGGAAGAACAAGTAATCGTAAAGGTGTTGGAAGAAGTTTCATTCATAAATACCACGGTACCCGGTGCCAATCCGCTTGCACCTACGGTATAACGAATTACCGCTTCACCTGAAGGAAATCCGTTGAAGGTAAATGTATTGGCTGCGTCGCTATATTCGTTTTCAGTGAAGTAAATAACCTCTCCACTTGGGATATTTTCAGTGGCAACGAAAGTGAATCCGTCCGTAGTCCCAGAGGATACGTGGTTCATACCCACAATAACAACTTTTTGCGCATTAAGGTTTGATGTGAATACCATCGCACTTAGCGCTACACAGAGTAGTAGTAATTTTTTCATAATTTGGCAGTTAGTAAAACACTGAATATCAATGTTCTGTTAATATAGTTCGCGTAAATGTACAGTCTAGCACATTAGCATTCAATACGTACTTATACGTAATTTTTTAATCAGGTGCACGTATACGGGTTTTGCCAAGAAACGGTTGGCAATTGCTCCAAGTCTTGGTAAGTTTCTTGATCAAAATGTAGTTTTATCTTTTCTTTCACTACGTTTCTATAGCTCCCATCGGTATTAATCCAATTTCGCACGACAAATTCCGCTATCATTGATTCGTTTCGGTCATCAAAATAAACTGAGCCACGTGGCATTTCGATGTGTTTGCCATTCAAAATAGCGCTGAAACCGTCTTCTGTTTTATCGGAAGCTATATATTCAGCGACTACCTTCCCTATTTCATATCCCAACAGTGCAAAGACTGTAGGTTGTTGGTCATATTTCTTTTTCAACTGATCAACGAAGGATTGCATAGGCATGCTTGAAGCATCAAAAGACCAAGACGCAATACTTAACATATTATGAAGTTCAAGCCCTGAAGTATGATGAGTTGCCGTTGCCATGGGGGATGCTAAAATTGGTGTTTTACTATGTATTGAAGATTTGGCTAAGGTCTCTAACACTTTTGAGCCTTCTTTGAAGCTAAAAAGCACATATATAAAATCAGGATTTGTATGTTTTATTTCATCCACCATCGTTCCAAACGATTCAGATTTGTAATCTAATGGTGACACATAAAAACTACTAATAGTTCCTCCGTTTTTTTCAAAAGCGCTGCTAAAAGCAGGGGTCATGTGATAGCCGCCGTCATACATTGAAGCAACGATTGCGCCCTTCTTTCCCAAATTGTTAGCTGCGTATACTCCAGAAGCATATGAGCTTTGCCATAGATTAAGGGTATAATGAAGTACAAACCGACTCACTTCTTCAGAATTTAGTATTGCTCCACCCAAATCTG
>JAWWCH010000534.1:0-1566 GCA_033720575.1 Marinirhabdus sp. | reverse complement strand
CTTTATGTTTTAAATGATGATTTGTATTCTAGGAATAACCCTAATAGGTACGTCTCCTGAAAATTTCAGAAAACACAGCTATTGTTCCGCAAGTGCGGAAGTCAAATCAAATGAGGAAAGTTTCATAAAGCACGGGGATGTCCTTTATGAGTGGTGGGGGATTATACGTGGTGTACGCATGGTTTTGTGATGCAATTACAAGTGGTTCTTGCAACACAAATACAGACACAAACGCAGCCACAAAATTAACGGGCAACTGCACATTGAATTCGGTACCGTTGAAATTATCGTCGGTATTTATTTTTGTGTATTGGTTGTCGCAGCAGCTATGTTCTTCAGCAGGATTTTCTTCACAACCGTCATCCATCGCCATGCCACAAGTGAGCTGTTCTTCTCCTAATGTTAAGGTGGCCAACATTTCAAAATCGCCACAAAAATGCTGTGCATAGGCCACACCACTGGTACTTGCCATAAGCAGGAGACACATTAATATGGAAACGATTTTTTTCACAGGGCAAAGGTACAAAATCTATTCGATTTTACCGTCTATTCGGCCGCAACGCAACATCTTATCCCCGAAATACGGATTCATGATATCACTGCTGCTACTGAGCCAAGAAGCTCCATTATTGTTGAAGGCCATGGGGCAATACTGCTTGTAAATGGTTCCCGATGCCACTTCATCTTCTAACATTTCTTCGACAATAGCTGTAAGCGCCGGAAATGCAGCACGCTGCCGTTCCATATGACCCGCTTCCATGATATTTTGTGCAGCAACGTATGCTTTTTGATCGGCTCCCATTTCTTCAAAAATGGTCATCAAACGTTTTCCTTGCGCCGCGGTTTGCGCCGCATTTGAGGCCACCATGGCGTCTTTCATCGCCAAATATTCTCGGAATACGATCGCCATGTTAGGATCATTGAACGCTACATCACCAATGGCTGCCTTGCTGCTGTTCGCATTATTCTGTGTCACCTCGTTCGCATCAGTAACCGAAACGGTTTCAGGGGTTTCATTTCTCTTTGAATCACCACAAGCAATAACTACCGAAAGACCCAGTATTATTGCAGCTATTTTAAAAGTCGTCATAGTTCTAGTTTAAGAGGTAAAGATACCGAATTCTTCCAAAATTAAGAGGCTTTCTGCCGTATTCGTTGCACATAAAAGGCGGGGACCAGCAAGAACAAAAACAAGGGCTGTATCAGAAAGCGACGTACATAAAATAAGTACAAATGGTCTCCCGCATCTGAGGTTTGAATCAGGAAATAAAACAATGATACACCCACAACTCCCAAAATTATATAGAGTACGATCGAAAACTTCAATATGTCCTTTGATTGAAACAACGCCCATATTATTGCTAAGGAAACCACTGAATTCAATAAAAATCGCAACATTACATGTCCAATCACGGTTGCCACGGGCATAGTTGGTAAGGATGATGTGGTGTGAACTGTCTTAAAAAACGGCAACAACGGATCGTAAAACAACGTTTCTTCGAACACCCGGAGTAACACAAAGAGTGTTATTCCAACGCCTACAAGTATGATTTTTACACTTCTGTT
>JAWWCH010000533.1:0-1567 GCA_033720575.1 Marinirhabdus sp. | reverse complement strand
TTAAAACTCCACCGTTCCATGCTGTTGTAGAAATCATCTAGGTACGGATTGTCTTCCACATCCTCATAATGCGCTTTCCATTTGTAATGTTTCGATAATAAACGGGTAAGCGTGGTTTTTCCAGAACCTATGTTTCCTGCAATAGCAACGTGCATGTAGTTAATTCTTTGGTGGATTAATGGCGAATTGTCGGAGTGTTTTTCCGTCATAAATATACAGGAAATCTTGGGTAAGGTGCAACTGTTTTATTGTTATTTCGGGCAATGGCACATTTTTCACCTGAACCGGTTTGTCTGTAGAATGTACCCCGGGTTCGGCATATTCATACAATAGATTTTCTTTTACAATGAATACATCCTCATCTTTTTGTACGACGTTTGATGCACCGCTTATTTCAATTTCTGAAAGAAAACTTCCGTATACATTAAATGTCAGGAGTTTATCTTTAAACAAGAGATAGCAATAATTGAAATTGCTAGCCATACTCATGGGTTTGCCCTCCATGGGCAACGACGTTTGAAGCGCTCGCTGCTGTCTGTAATCGTACAGTTCGAGCTGTTGGGTGTCTGAATTGAATAACCATACCCGATTATTGCCTGCATTTCCGACAGAAACAATATTTACAAATCGCGGAAGGTTGTTGAAATTGATACGTTCTACTTCATTTAGCCTATTGTCTATAAAAACCACGGTATTGGTCTGTTCGTAGAACAGCAGGATCTTCAGTGGGTTGATGAGGTCTATTTGACTGAGCGGCCCTAATGAAAAGTCTTTGAAAACGTAGTTGCCGTCTGGCCCTTCCTTATAGAAGGCCATATCTTTAATGTAATACAGATTCTTATAAGTGTCTGTGCCCACATAGGTATGTACGGCCAAAGGCGTTTCTCCCACCAATTTGGGCGCTTGTGCTGAGCAAAGTGTTATAGAAAGGATTGCAACTAAAAAAAATGCTTTCATTTGGGAAAGATACGAAATAGGAAGTATATCAATACACCAACTTGTAACCGTAACCTCGTACGTTTATGATCTGCACTTTCGGATCCTTTTTCAGTTTTTTGCGAAGTCGGGTGATGAAAACATCCATACTTCGTGCAGAGAAGAAATCATCGTCATTCCAAAGTTTTTTAAGGATGATTGAGCGATCTAACAGTTCATTTTTGTTTTGATTGAGGTGGAAGAGCAAGTGGGCTTCACGATGGGTGAGTTGAACTGCCTCTTCCTCTTTGTATTGTAAGGTTTGTTTTTTGAAATGGAAAATGAAGTCGGCAATGTGGAACGTTTCTTCCGTATTCTGCAATTGTTGTCGCTGCAACAAATTGTTCATCCTTACGATAAGTTCTTCCATACTGAAGGGCTTCTTTAAATAGTCGTTTCCGCCTAAACTAAATCCCTCAACCACGTCACGGGTCTGCGATTTTGCGGTGAGAAACAGAATTGGGGTATGTGGATTGGTAGTTCGAATTTCCTTCGCTAAGGAAAACCCATCTTTTTTTGGCATCATCACATCCAAAACCAAAAGGTCTGGTGTGTTTTCGTGGTACCCTCGCAATGCAGCTTCCCCATCAGG
>JAWWCH010000532.1:0-1577 GCA_033720575.1 Marinirhabdus sp. | reverse complement strand
GTTTGTTGAGGAAGGAAAGGTAGATTATGCTGCCATTCACCAGGATCCGGCAACTCTTGAAAATGTATTGACCATCGCGAAGAAAATTTCGTTAGAGAAAGCCGATGATGCGACGCGACAGGCCTTTTGGATCAACGCCTATAACCTTTCGGTAATTCAAGGGGTTATCGATGTGTATTCCATAGCATCTCCTTTGGATGTCGAGGGTTTTTTCGATATCCGAACTTTTGAGCTCGCAGGAAATACAATCACCTTGAATGACATAGAGAATAAAAAACTGCGTGCGGCCTTTGGTGATGCTCGATTTCATTTTGTGTTGGTCTGTGGCGCGAAAGGTTGTCCGCCGCTGATATCAAAAGCCTATACCCCGGAAAATTTGGAAATGTTGCTGCAACAGCACACTGTAAAAGCTTTAAACAATCCAGAATTTATAAAGGTTACCGATTCTGAAGTTTGCCTTTCGGAAATTTTTAAGTGGTACAAAGAAGATTTTGTAAAGGAAGGTTCAGAAATTAATTTTTTGAATCGTTTCCGCAAAGAAAACTTGGATAATAACATCAAAATTTGTTATTACCCCTACGATTGGCGCTTAAATGAGAAGTAGTGCTTAAGTAGCGTTCAGCTACGTTTTGGTTTGTATATTTACTTGAAAACATCAGGAATGTATAAACTGTCGATTCTTTTTTCCGTGATCATCGCCATGCAGGCGTGTACGGGTCAATCGCCAAAGATAAAGGGCGTGAGCTATGTGGCTTCTGGAGATGCTACCACAGAAGCGCAAGTGGCAAAAGTTACCGCACTCAATGCCAATTATGCAGCCGTGATGCCCTTCGGCTTTATTCGAGATCTCAATACCCCCGAAATTGTGTTTAATACCGAACGGCAATGGTACGGTGAGCGTCTTGACGGGGTTACACAGTACGTTGAGAAGCTACATGAGCAGGACCTGAAGGTAATGATGAAGCCCCAAATCTGGATTTGGCGTGGCGAGTTTACGGGCTATTTGACCATGGATTCGGAAGAAGACTGGATTATTTTAGAAGAGAGTTATAAAGCATTCATTTTACTTTACGCGGAATTGGCTTCGGAATTAAATGTTGAGATCTTTTGCATAGGAACCGAATTGGAACTATTTATCGTACAGCGTCCAAAATTTTGGGACGATTTAATTTCAGAAGTAAAATCGATTTATCGTGGCAAACTTACCTATGCTGCCAATTGGGATGAATATACGCGTGTCCCTTTTTGGAGCGATCTGGATTACATAGGTGTTGATGGTTATTTTCCTGTTTCAGAGGAGCAAACGCCTACCGTGGCAGTTGCCAAAAAAGGTTGGCAACCGTGGAAAGCAGAAATGAAAAGGTTATCCGATAGTGTAAATCGTCCCATATTATTTACCGAATACGGCTATAGAAATATAGACTATGCCGGAAAGGAACCTTGGAAAAGTGATCGAAGTGATATTGGTCACAACAACGTGGCCCAAGTGAATTTATATCACGCTTTTTTTGAAGAAATTCATCCGGAACCTTGGTTTGCTGGTAGCTTCATTTGGAAATGGTTTATTGATCATGAAG
>JAWWCH010000531.1:0-1580 GCA_033720575.1 Marinirhabdus sp. | reverse complement strand
TAATTCAAGATAGAACGATATACGAAGACGCCTATATATTTGCTCCAAATTTGCACGCGATGGGCCTGATGACCAATCGTGATTTTGAAAATTATCGGTCGTTATTCGACTTGATGGAAAGTGTCACCGAAGGTCCAGATTTACTCATCTACCTCAGAAGTAGCATCCCCAATCTCGTAAATCAAATCCATAAGCGCGGACGGGAATACGAAAACAGCATCAGCATTGATTATTTGAGCAGACTGAACGAACGCTATGAAGCCTGGGTGCATGACTATGACAAAGGCAATCTTCTGGTCATTGATGTAGACCATTTAAACTTTGTAGATAATCCAGAAGATCTTGGAACCGTCATCAATAAAATTGACGCAGAGCTACACGGCTTGTTTGAAGTCAATTAATGCACAACTGTTAAATTAGACCACAATCAAAACCAGTTCAGCGGCTCTGCATTGGCCCCACAGATTACTCCAAATGGCATCGTCAAGAACATGGAGTCTACTTTTTTTATGCCCAAATGTTAACATTTCAGAAACACAAGAGCGTGTATGAAATACCGATTTTTGTAGCATAAATAGCTAATCAGCGCCAATATGGGCAAACTTTACAATTCAAAATACTATCATAGAGACCTTTCATGGTTGCGCTTTAACCACAGGGTACTTCAGGAGGCCGCAGATAAACGAAATCCGTTGTATGAACGAATTAAGTTCTTAGCTATATTTTCTTCTAATCTCGACGAATTTTTTAAGGTGAGGGTGAGTGACATTCGGCAGATCAAGGCCATTGAAAAGCCGCTGCGCAAAAAGTTGATCACCAAACCTAACAAGGTCTTACGGGAAATAAAGAAACAAGTGGAACTCCAACAAGAAGAATTTGGTAGCATTTTCACTACCGAAATTATTCCAGATCTAAAAAAGCACGACATTCATTTGATAGGCCATGAAAACTTCTCTGCCACCCAAAAAGAGATTTCAAAAACCTATTACGAAGAAGAGCTCAAACAACACATTCAAATCCATCGGTTCGATTCGAAAGTAGAAAACGATGTTTTTGTCAAAAATGAAGTGCTCTATCTCGTTGCTACACTAGAAAATGACCAGTTTGCAATTATAAATATCCCAGAGGAAGTACCGCGGTTCTATACGTTTCCGAAACAAAACGGAAAACATTACATCACCTTTGTTGATGATATTCTGAAGTACTGCTTGCGCCAAAATCCTAAAATGGAGCAAGACATTACTTTTTATAGCATTAAAACATCCAGAGATGCAGAGTTGTATATCGAAAATGAACTGTCTGGGAATCTAGCTGAAAAAATACAGAATGCCCTTGACAAAAGAGACACGGGTCAAGCTACACGTCTTCTTATAGACAAAGACATGCCAAAATCGTTTCAAGAAACGCTGAAAAGCGCCTTGGATGTGTACAACGCCGATATTGTGAATGGAGGGCGATACCATAACTTCAAAGATTTCTTTTCGTTTCCAAATCCGAAAGACACTAGCTTGAGTAACGAAGTGTTGCCTCCGCTACCTCATCCCGTGCTGGGTAATTGTAAATCTATTTTTGATGCGCTC
>JAWWCH010000530.1:0-1591 GCA_033720575.1 Marinirhabdus sp. | reverse complement strand
AGCTATGAACGGTATACATAAATTCGTGCTCTGAAATGTTCTTGAACAAGGGTCCCTTAAGATCTGAAATCGTATTCCATCCAATTTGGGGCACTTTCAGCGTATGTGAAAACTTGGTCACGTTTACATCAAAAATTTTAAGTCCTTGGGTGTTTCCTTCTTCCGAAGCACTACAGAGCAACTGCATGCCCAGGCAGATACCCAAAACGGGTTGCGTTAAGGTCGGAATCAAAACATCAAGCCCAGAGGCCTGTAATTTTCGCATCGCACTGCTCGCTTCACCCACACCTGGAAAAATGACTTTATCGGCTTTTCGGATTACATTGGGGTCATGGGTAAGCACAGCTGAATGTCCTATGCGTTGTATCGCAAATTGGATACTTTTTATATTGCCAGCGCCGTAATCTATAATTGCAATATTCATTACAACATACCTTTAGTAGATGGAAGAATCATTTTATCTGGATCTCTTTGAACCGCTGCTTTGATTGCTTTTGCAAATGCTTTAAAAATCGCTTCAATTTTGTGATGTTCATTGACGCCTTCAGCCTTGATGTTCAAATTTGCTTTGGCACCGTCGGTAAAGCTCTTAAAGAAGTGAAAGAACATTTCAGTAGGCATCTTCCCGATCATCTCTCGTTTGAATTCAGCTTCCCAAACCAGCCAGTTTCTGCCACCAAAGTCAATGGCCACTTGTGCCAGGGCGTCGTCCATTGGCAAACAGAATCCGTATCTTTCGATGCCCAACTTATTGCCCAATGCTTCAGCAAACACTTCGCCCAAGGCTATGGCAGTATCTTCAATGGTGTGATGTTCATCCACTTCCAAATCGCCCGCAACTTCAATATTCAGGTCCATATTTCCGTGACGCGCAATTTGTTCTAACATATGATCAAAAAAAGCAATTCCAGTTGTAATATTTGCTTGTCCTGTTCCATCGAGATTCAAAGAAATTTTTATGTCCGTTTCGTTGGTGGTACGTGTAATATCTGCCTGTCTATCTTTTAATTTTAGGAACTCATATATTCGTTTCCAATCATTGGTCTCGAGGGCAATAAAGGGGCGCAATTGTGCTTCGGAAGTACGAATTTCATCAGTGCCGAGATGCGTTTGGTCGTTGATGTAGATTCCTTTTGCCCCCAAATTCTTGGCCAATTCGATGTCGGTCAAACGATCGCCAATGACATACGAGTGTTCCAAGTCGTACTCCCCTTTTAGATATTCAGTCAGGAGGCCTGTATTGGGTTTACGTGTATTGGCGTTTTCATGTGGAAAAGTACGGTCTAAGAAGATGTTGTCAAACACCACGCCTTCCCCTTCAAAGGATTTTAGAATAAAATTATGTACGGGCCAAAAGGTGTCCTCTGGAAATGCCGGTGTTCCCAATCCGTCCTGATTGGTAATCATCACCATCTCGTAATCTAGTTCTGCAGCAATTTTTCCCAGATTTCGGAACACCCCTGGATAAAACACCATTTTTTCAAAGGCGTCAATCTGTTCGTCAGCTGTTTCTTTTATGAGCGTGCCATCTCTATCAATGAATAGTACTTTCTTCATGCTTTTAATGTTTATAAACTCTGTATGAGTTTTT
>JAWWCH010000529.1:0-1598 GCA_033720575.1 Marinirhabdus sp. | reverse complement strand
CAAAATAGCTGTTTTCTCGCCTCTAGCGTAAAGATGCCTGTCGATACAGTTTTCCGTAATGTTCAATTTCGCACCTTTGAACCAAGTCACGGAAGGTTCAGTTAGGTCGTGTTCCAGCACTGTATCCCATCGTTTGCGCCATACAAAATTCTCTTCTGCGATTTCTTCCCAAAACTGTTCAGGGTTGCGAACGGATTTCCGATACACTTGAAAATACTCTTCTAGATTTTTGATGTGATATTGGCTCATGAAAAATGAAATTAGCAGCCTTCAAGTTACAAATTATGCCGAATAATTTTCAGTAAAATACCTTTAAAAGTATCTTTGCAAACATGCAGCTCCAAATAGAAATCCGAGATAACACATTTCGCCTACATCCCACCGGAGCTGTGTTTTGGGAGGAACAGGATCTGCTTTTAATTGCTGATGTTCATTTGGGAAAAGTGACCCATTTCAGAAAATATGGCGCGGCCATTCCACCACATGCTGCGTTTCAAAATTTAGAGAAACTAACCGCAGTTACCAATCATTTTTCACCCAAGACCGTTTGTTTTTTGGGCGACCTTTTCCATAGTAAACTGAATACGGAATGGGACGATTTCGCTCAATGGGTTTCGTATACCAAATCAGCGGTAGCGCTTATTAATGGTAATCATGATATTCTTCCACAATCATTATTCGAAGACTTAGGTGTGAATCTGTACGATTTCCAAGATATTGACGGTTTTCTTCTAACTCATCATCCCACCGAACATGATGCCCATTTCAACTTTTGTGGGCACATTCATCCTGGTGTTCGCCTGCAGGGTCCTGCCCGTCAAACGCTGAAACTTCCCTGCTTTTTTAAAACAAAAAATCAACTCATCTTACCCGCTTTCGGAACCTTTACAGGGAAACATATATTAAGTCCGAACGATGATGACGAAGTTTTTGTAATTGTAGATGGCGAAGTGATTCAGGTGTCGGCGTAAAAGTCAAAGTAAGAATGGTTCCTATTTGATTCTAGCTTCGCACTGTCGGTTTTTAACTTTTGATTCTCGTTAACCCCTTGTAATTGCTTATTTTTGCACCTACCTCAAAATTGGTTTTACAAGATGACGCAAGATCCTAAACGCTATACTATCACGGCAGCCCTGCCTTATACGAATGGCCCGGTGCATATTGGGCACCTGGCAGGTGTATACGTTCCGGCAGATATTTATGCCCGTTTTCAACGTATGCAAGGCAAAGATGTGGCTTTCGTCTGCGGAAGCGACGAACACGGTGTTCCCATCACCATAAAAGCCAAAAAAGAAGGGGTGAGTCCGCAACAAGTGGTTGACAAATACCATGCGATCATCAAGCAAAGTTTTGAGGACTTCGGAATTAGTTTCGACAACTATTCGCGTACTTCGGCCGAAATCCATCACGATACGGCTTCCGCATTTTTTAAGAAATTGTACGAGGACGGAAAGTTTGTGGAAGAAGTCACTGAACAATTATACGACGCCGAGACCAATCAGTTTTTGGCAGATCGTTTTATTGTGGGTACTTGTCCGAAGTGCGGATTCGAAGAAAGCTACGGCGATCAATGTGAAAACTGCGGAACTTCTCATAAT
>JAWWCH010000528.1:0-1601 GCA_033720575.1 Marinirhabdus sp. | reverse complement strand
GCGCGTTGCATAAACATGTGCTCTGCGGGACGTTTTTCAGAATGATCTGTCTTTTTATCTTCTGAGGACGAGTAACAAGAACACAGCAACGTAGTTAAGAAAATGGCAAGGATAGTGTGAATTTTCATAATGAATTTTTAAGAAGCTAAAGATACAGAATAATGATGTTACCCCTGGTTTTCGTTACCCACGTTTAAATAAACCATTTGATTTTCATGAGCATGTCCTGTCGATGGATCAGAAAAACAACAAAAAAGTACTGTGCCACAATTTCCAGCGTGTTTACCCCACCCATGAGCAAACTAGAAGGCAGTAGTAGTTCGTATACCAAATATCCAATACACACAACAAAATACCCAACACCTACCATAAAAAGCGGTAGTCTTTGTGGGTGTCGATGGACAAGTGTCACAAAAAAGCAGGTTCCCGTAAACAAGAGAAATGAAATACAAGCCATAATGGTGAATACACTATCGGTAAATTCATTCATAGAATAGTAGGTAATGGCATACACCACGTACAATAGGGGGAGCACAATCAAAAGTGCAATGATTATTTCTTGCCCTTTTAGTTTTAAGTCGGCTGTTTTTATTACAGGCCAAATCATCCAAGTACCCAATACGAAATAGCATGTAAAAAGGCAGTGGATAAGGATATAATTTGATTCGAAGTCTTTCGCCGTTAGAAACTCCCCTAACATGGCACAGAGCAAGAACAAAAACAATATAGGATTGTTCCTTTTAACTGTTTGGATATAAAACAGATATAGGAAAACATGAAAGAATGGTTTTACAAATTGGGTAGCTTCATTTGTAAATAGCACCGAAGTTACCACAGAAATGGTTCCGATACCAAGCGCAATGTATTTCAGAAACGGTGGTCTCATAAATTGCAAACAACGTTTCTAAAATACTATTTTAATTTAAACTTTATTGGGACAGGGTGAAATTGTAAATGATTTTGCCGATCTGTTTAGCCGGAGCGTTACTATCTGAGTTAAAACGCGTGGCCAAAGCATTCTCTTTGGCTTTGTCTAGCAGACATTTTGTATTATTCTCGGTTCCCCGTACGCCAGGCGTGGCGCTAATAACGTTTCCGTTGCGATCAACTTCGATACTTACCACCACCTTACCAGCCTCATTGCACTCTTGTGGATTTCTAGGTTTATTCAAAGGTTTTCGTCCGCCCAAAAGGTAGTTACCGTCACCATCAAGCCCTTTTCCGGTGCCGTAATAACTTTGTGCATTTGGGTCACCGTTCGGATCGCCTTTGTCACCCCCTGTTTTATCATCCCCCTCACTTCCCTTGGAAGTACCTTCACTCTTGGGGCCGTTGATCAAGTTATCGAGGGCATTCTTTGTGGTTTGGTCTGGTGTTTTTTCAACCACTTTCGGCGTTTCCTTTTTGGGCTCTTCTTTTGGAGTTTCCTTTTGGACTTCCTTTTTCTTTTCCTTTTTGATGACAGGCGCTTCCTCGGTATCTTGCGTTACCACTTCTTCCTGTATTTCCGTTTTGGGCTGGGCCGTTGGCGGTGGTGTAGTTTCAGCGGGTGCAGATTTGATAGGTTCTCTGGGTTGTACGTCTCCACTACCGGTATCTGT
>JAWWCH010000527.1:0-1602 GCA_033720575.1 Marinirhabdus sp. | reverse complement strand
GCTGGCCTGTTTATAATTCTCACTGTTTTTGGGCCAGGCATACAGGCTGACATCATTTCCGTCAAGAATAATAAACTTCCATTCTTTCACCATCATTGAAAAATACCTGGCCTTCAATCCCATAATCTGAGGTACTGCTTCCTTATACCGTTCTTCTACAGAAAAATCGTGATTGCCAAGAACCTGGGTATGTGGTGCTTTTAGCCTGTCAATAATAGGGAGTACTTCTTCAAAACTCTGGTAATGCTGGTCGATGAAATCACCTAAATGAAAAACATGGTCCAACTCAAATGTATTGAGCGAATCCACACATTCATTTAGCTTCTGGTTAGACAATCTGTAATGTCGTACTCCCCGGGTAGGCTGGTCCGCGTACTGACAATCAGCAATGATCCCAATTCTGGGAAAGCTTTGGGACCTGTTCACCTCCTGACTGATGGAAACGTTAATTGTCAGGATACATATAAAAGTTATTGAAGAGACTTTCAGCACTTGATGAAATCTGGTCATGCAATGAATCTAAATCTTTATCAATTAATGGACAACTGGTTTGGGGTAGAAGGCGACAGGTGGAGTTTTGGCAAGAAGGGGTCCTGACTGGCAGGAACATACCAAAAGCAGTTGTAAAAATTTCTATTCGGAAACAAAAGTTTTTCGTAGGTTAGTTTACATAGCTCTAATTGTGATTTTGATAAATTTATATACCTGTCCTAACTAATTAATAAAAAGCAATGAAACTCTTTTCCTCATCCCTTAAAGAAAAATCTTCCCGTCGTTCCTTTTTGTCGAAAACCACTCTTGGTATCAGTGGCGCGATGTTGGCCACTTCCTATAATGGCCTGGCGGCTTCAATGGAAAAAACGCCGAAGTCTTCGGCACCTTCAGATCTTAAGATTACCGCGGTAAAATGTGGTTTTATCCGCAATGAACATAGCCTTTTTGTGAAGATCTATACAAATCAGGATATCGTTGGGCACGGCCAAGCGGTTGATGGAGTTTACGGTACTTATTATGTTGTGAATCATTTGGCTCAAAGACATTTGATTGGCAAAAATCCGTTGAACATTAATCGACTTCAGGAAGAAATGCGCAGGGGAGGTCTCTTTAAAGGAGCCCAAGCCGGAATGTATGTCTGTGTGATGACAGCATTGGAAACCGCTTTATGGGACTTGGTGGGCAAAGCTTTAGGATTACCAGTCTACCAGCTAATGGGGGGTAAATTTCGTGACAAGATTCGGGTTTATTGCGATACGGCAGGTAGTCGACTTGATCCGGATGAGATGGGCAGAAGAGCAAAAGAAGATGTTGACAAATACGGTTTTACGGCTGTAAAATTTGATATTGATGATCGTGGAGACCCCAATAAATTGGACCAATACAACTGGAGCGTAAGTATTCCGGAATTAAGGCGAATGGAAAACCAAATTGCTGCGGTTCGGGAAGCCGTCGGCGATGATATTGATATTTGCGTAGACTGCCATGGGCGCTTTGACGAGGTTTCGGGCATGAAAATAGCCAAGGCCTTGGAACCTTACAATCTTATGTGGTTGGAAGACCCTGTGCCGGCCGAGGTTCCAGAATCTTATGCGCGTATTCGCGAGT
>JAWWCH010000526.1:0-1603 GCA_033720575.1 Marinirhabdus sp. | reverse complement strand
TGGGTTGTTGTTCAAATACATGCACAACAAATCCTTACTTGCCGCATAGTGGCAATTTTCTAAAGACTCACCACTTACCGGAATGAATTTGCTTTTGGCATTGGTGGTTCCGCTAGATTTGGCAAACCATTTAATGGGTGTGGGCCAAAAGATGTTGGTTTCCCCTTTTCGAGCCCGCTCAATACGTGCTTGATTGTCTTCGTAGGTGGTAATGGGAACGCGATAAGCAAACTCTGCATACGAGCGGATGGAAGCAAAGTCATATTGTCGCCCTACCTCGGTATTTTTAGCATGCTGTACCAATTGGTGCAATAGTTCATTCTGCACATCTATTGGGTATTTTAGGAACAATTCAATCTGATGAAATCGTTTCTTCAAAAACCACGAGGCAATAGAATTTACAATGGGTATTGGCATTTTTTTCTGCTATCTTTATGCAATAAAAATAACATTTTTTCTCTTACCTGTTTTTCACTTAAAGAGGTTTTAGGAAAAGAATAATCTTTATCCCTAAATACGAATGCAATACGAAGGCGTCTTAACGAAAATGCAAACTGAAAATGGATCACCCATTCAGTACTATCTCATCTTCAAGAATGATTTTATACATGTCAATCAGCTTCTCAACAAAACCATTGGCATTACCTTCGTAAAGTATGAATGCCTGAACTGCGGTCTAGATAAAAAAATCTTCCGTCAAGGTTTTTGTTATGATTGTTTTTATGACATTCCTCAGGCAGCAGATTGGGTGATACGCCCTGAACTCAGCACGGCCCATCTGGATAAAGAAGATCGCGACCTGGAATATGAGAAAAAAGTGCAATTACAACCCCACATTGTGTATTTGGCAAACAGTAGCAGCATCAAGGTTGGAGTAACACGAAAATCACAAATTCCAACGCGTTGGATCGATCAAGGGGCGCATGAAGCCATTGAAATTGTGGAAGTGCCCAATCGATATTTGGCAGGCATTACCGAAGTTGCCTTAAAAGATCATGTGGCTGATAAAACGAATTGGCGCACTATGCTCAGAAATGAAGTGGAAGACGTTGATTTAGCCGCTTGGAGAGACAAGTTAAGGCAATATATACCTGAAGAGGCAACCGAATATTTTATTCAGAACAATACCGAAACTCACTTAGAGTTTCCTGTAGAGCGCTATCCCAAAAAACTGAAAAGTTTGAATCTAGATAAAACTCCCCAATATCAAGGGGTGTTAAAAGGAATCAAGGGGCAATATTTACTATTTGAAGATGATACGGTTTTCAACGTGCGAAGTAATGAAGGGTACGTGGTTGCCCTGAACATTATTTGAAGCCTACCATTTTCTAATTATTGACCGTATCCTTCTTTTTGCCAAAGAGTCCGCCAAAAATATCCTTCACCACATCTGTCGTACTCGGCTTATCTTGGCCGGAGGTTGACGTTGAATCGTTTGGTTTATTTGATCCGCCCAGAATACCCGTAATTACTTCAATCCCTTGGTCTTTAATGTTCTCCTTTTGTTTTTCGATCAACTTTTGGGTCAAGGTGCTCACAGCGGCTTTTGTGTCTACTGAAATATTCGGGTTGGTAAGGGTGCCTCCCAAACCAATAGGAAGCT
>JAWWCH010000525.1:0-1606 GCA_033720575.1 Marinirhabdus sp. | reverse complement strand
GTGAAAAACTTCGAACAGCAATTCAGAAAAACGCAGAATCACCTGCAAGAGAGCCAGGCGCTCATTGACGATTATATGGCATTGGTATATAATTTAGTTGTTGCTGAAGTACAGGATGGATATAGCATTAACGTTGAAAAAATCACGGAACTGCCCCATACTGAGGCGTTGCTGTATGAATTACTGTCTCCGTTCTCGTTTACCAATTGGTCCGATGTATATGCCTTGCTGAACGCACAAACTGGAAAGACCGTTTTTTCGCCGACGCATCAGTTGTTGCGCAACCGAAATGAGCTTTTATTGACGGAAAGAACCGAAAACGTATCGAATTCGGAATATTTTATCAATAAAAATGAAAAAGTAATTAACAATCCCATTCATTTGCGGTTTATTCCTACCAAAAAAATAGGGAATATTGAAAACACTACGATTTACGTTGATGCCGAACAACTCACGTACCCACTTACATTAAGAAAATGGGAAGAAGGGGATCTTTTTCAGCCTTTCGGGATGAAAGGAAAAAAGAAAGTGAGCAAGTTTTTTAAAGATGAAAAGTTATCTTTGGTCGCCAAGGAAAAGGTCTGGTTGCTTTGTAACCAAGACAAAATTGTATGGATCGTAAATTATCGAGCAGATGATCGGTACAAAGTAACGGCTGCTACCAAAAACATACTTAAAATAACCACACAAGAATGAAAAAGTATTTCGTATCCTCTATTTTTTTAGTATTCTCTTTTGTTTCCCTTTGGGCGCAGGACGATGGTATATTTGACCCTGTAACATGGGATGTGAGCTTAGACAAGCAGTCTGATACCGAATACAATGTTCTGTTGAAAGCTACTATTGACGAAGGCTGGCACTTGTATAGCCAAACCCAGTTTGGAGAAGAATTTGAAGGACCCATTCGAACCGAAATCACTTATAATAATTCACCTGAAACGTTCACACTCTTAGGAGAAACCCAGGAACCTGATGTTCCTGTGGTATTTGACCCCGTTTTTGAGCTCGATGTCAAATTTTTCGAAGATCAGGCGATGTTTATTCAACCCATCAAGGTGATAAATCCCGAGGGGTTGAAAATCCAGGTAGAAGTCTATTATTCGGTATGCGATGATGAAAAGTGTCTCCCACCAGATACCAAGACTTTCGAATTGGACTTAGCTTCTGGGTCTGCGAAAAAATCGACGGCCGAAATCACTCAAGAAGACTTGGAGAAGTCGGCAGCTCTTACCATCGAAGTAAAAGGACAGGATGTCTACAAGGACGATAGTGAAAGTTCAGAGAAGAGTTTTTTGACCATTTTCTTACTCGGATTTGTGGGCGGCCTCATTGCATTGTTGACGCCTTGCGTGTTTCCAATGATCCCCTTAACGGTATCCTTCTTTACCAAAAGTGCACAAAATAAGCAAAAAGGCCTAGCAAACGCCATACTGTACGGACTCTTTATTTTCTTGATTTATGTGCTATTGAGCATTCCGTTTCATTTGCTCGATTCGTTGGATCCTGAAATACTCAATAATATATCCACCAATGTGACGCTGAACATCATATTCTTTGTCATTTTTATTGTTTTTGCCTTTTCATTTTTTGGTTATTACGAAATTAC
>JAWWCH010000524.1:0-1610 GCA_033720575.1 Marinirhabdus sp. | reverse complement strand
GTTTTTCATGATTTTGTTTTTAAATTAATTATCGTCAGTACCACCTAGGCCCGTGTTTTCCTGAACTTCGTCTACACCTTCCTCGATAGCATCTTCGGTATCATCAATGGCATCTTCAATGTCATCATCGATATCATCCGATACGTCGTCGGTTTCTACTTCGATTTTGGTCTCCTTTGTTTCTCTACACGAAACAAATGCTGTGCTGAGTGTACATAGCACCGCTAGACTCAAGATTATTTTTTTCATAGAATGAGATTTAAAGACTAGTCGTCGTTACCGATCTTGTCGATTTCTTCATTGATTTCTTCATTGACTTCTTTGTCAACTTCTTTTGCGGTACGCTCTAGGATTCCACCGTCATCGTCGGTAGCCTCGACTTCCTTCTCAACGATTACTTCCCGAGTCTCAGTTTTGGTCTCTGTTTCTCTACATGAAGTAGTGGCAAGAGTTAAAACAACTACTGCCATTGCAATTAATACTTTTTTCATAATGATTAGGTTTGTGTTAAATTATGCAACAAAGCTAGGCTATTTAACATTTGGGTATTGGTAAAGTTTTACTAAAATTTTTTGAAGGTATGGCGTGTTCCGTAGTTTTAAACAAAAAATTGGTATGGATTTTTCGCAGCTTTATTCTTTCCTCGAAAGACTACAGCAAAACAACTCAAAAGAGTGGATGGACGCACATCGGGACGAGTATGAACAGGTGCGTGATGGTTATATTGAATGGTTAGACCAAATGAATATCATCTTGGCGCAACTAGACCCTGATTATTTTGATACTCCAGGTAAAAAGGCCATTAATCGCATCAACAATAATTTAATGTTCCACCCGAACAAACCCACCTACAAAGATCATTTTGGAGCGGGTTTGGACCAACGCAGTAAACAAGGCGATTTCTATATTCATTTAGGGGTAGATGAATCATTTATAGGCGGCGGCTATTGGCATCCTTCTTCTAAAACCCTTCGCAGTATTAGGCAGGCAATCGACTATAATGGATCGGAACTAAAACGCATTCTGCAAAAGAAAAGCTTTCGGGAAATGTTCGGGGGCTTGGTAGAAGACAATCCATTGAAGACAGCCCCCAAAGGTTTTTCGCAAGAGCATGAGCACATTGAGCTGTTGCGAAGAAGATCGCTAGCGGTTACCGTTCCACTGAGCAGAATACAGGTTGAAGATCCAGATTTTAAAAAGCAAGTAGTGGCCATTTATCAAGAGATGTTGCCTTTTAGAAGATATTTGAACCAAGCGGTTACTGTTTGATCGTACCGGGTTCGCTATTTACCAAATGTTTTTTCATATAAACAAGTGTGATAGCTGTGGCACCAGTATTTGACTGAATAAAATGACCGGCAATCATCCCTGTTTTAGCACGAAATTTTGCGTCTGAAATGAATTTGTTCATGTGAGTTTCAAATTCGGCTGCGCTTTCGATAGAATACAACCCTGCAAGTGATCGCAGGCGTTCGGCTTCTGGAAACTTCCTGAAATTTTTTCCAATAAGTATGGGAATACCAAAGGTTGCGGGCTCTAAAATATTATGTAGGCCCGTATCGCCCATTGCGCCACCTACATACGCAACATCAGCATAACTATATATTTTG
>JAWWCH010000523.1:0-1622 GCA_033720575.1 Marinirhabdus sp. | reverse complement strand
TTCAAGACAAGCACACCCTTGATTTTAATTGCTGAAGCACCTGAAAAACCAGGAAACATAGGCGCTTTACTTAGAACTGCAGATGCTGCAAATCTGGATGCGGTCATTATTGCTAATCCGCGAACCGACCTGTACAATCCTAATATCATCAGAAGTAGTGTTGGATGTTTATTCACCAACCAAATCGCCACGGGAACCACCGAAGAGATCATTACCTTTCTAAAAGCGAAGGAAATTAAATTCTATAGTGCCACCTTGCAAGACAGTCACGCCTATCACCAATGTGATTTTACATCAGCGGCTGCTTTGGTGGTAGGAACTGAAGCCACAGGCCTCTCTGATGCTTGGCGCCGTGAGAGTACCAAAAACATCAACATCCCGATGCAAGGTGAGATTGATAGCATGAATGTCTCGGTAGCTGCCGGAATACTTATCTTTGAAGCAAAACGACAACGGAATTTTGAATAAACGAAATCCTACTTTATGACGCCTCAAACCGTTTTTTATATCATTATTGGAATTCTAACCGTTAGTTTTCTGATTGACAAGTGGCTAGATGCACTAAATGCCAAGCATTTTAGTGATCCCCTTCCGGAAGAGGTGAAAGATGTATACGATACCGAAGCCTACCAAAAATCACAAAAGTATAATGCTGAAAAATATCGCTTTGGTTTGGTCACGTCCACAATTACCTTCGTTGCCACGGTTCTTTTCTTGTTTTTTGACGGGTTTGCCTACGTTGACCAATGGGCGCGAAACTTTTCTGATTCGCCCATCTGGATCGCCCTTATTTTCTTTGGAATTTTGGTATTTGCAACCGATATTCTCAGTCTGCCTTTTAGCTATTACAACACCTTTGTTATTGAAGAAAAGTACGGGTTCAACACTACCAATACCGTCACTTTCTTTTTAGACAAATTAAAAGGCTGGGCAATGATGGCGACAATCGGCGGAGGGTTACTTGCCCTAATTATTTGGTTTTACCAGACTACCGGGCCAAACTTTTGGTTGTATGCTTGGGGGCTCGTTACATGCTTTACCATTTTCATGAACTTATTTTACGCCCGACTCATCGTCCCCCTTTTTAATACGCAAACACCTTTGGAGGCAGGTAGTTTACGCGATAAAATTGACGCCTATGCAGCGGCGGTCAACTTTAATATTTCAAAAATATTTGTCATAGACGGGTCTAAAAGAAGTACGAAGGCCAATGCATACTTTTCAGGTTTTGGTAGGGAAAAGCGCATTACCTTGTACGATACACTGTTAAACAATCTTGAAGAAGAAGAGGTGGTTGCCGTGCTCGCCCATGAGGTCGGACATTACAAAAAACAACATATTATTTTCAACTTAATAACTTCGATTCTCCTAACTGGATTCACATTCTGGTTGTTGTCTTTTTTCATCAATAGTGACGTTCTTTCGGCCGCCTTGGGGGTATCAACCCCATCTTTCCATATTGGATTGGTCGCTTTTGGGCTATTGTACAGCCCCATTTCAGAACTAACGGGTCTTGGTATGAATTATCTCTCAAGGAAGTTCGAATACCAAGCCGATGCCTACGCCAAACAAACCTATGATGCCGCACCTTTGATTTCGGCTTTAAAACGGCTTAGCAATAC
>JAWWCH010000522.1:0-1625 GCA_033720575.1 Marinirhabdus sp. | reverse complement strand
TTGTCTTTGCCAATGAGCTTCAATATTTTTTTTTCTGAAGGTGTGAGTGTATCCAATACAGAAGTATCTACACCGTTTCTTTCGAGTTTTCCTACGATTTTCGGACTAAAATAATGTTCGCCATTAATCACATGTTCAAGGCAGGTCTCGATTTCTTCCAAAGCAAATTCTTTTAGAATATAGCCGAAGATATTCATCTCTTTTGCCTGTTGGTACAGTTCTCTTTCTTTGTGTAGGGTAATGAGAATGATTTTGGTGTTTTCACAGTGCACCTTGCATTTATCGGCCACTTCAATACCCGATAAATAAGGCATCTGTATATCGAGTATGGCAATATCAGGTTGTTTTTTTACGATGAGGTTGTAAGCTTCACGGCCATCTAAGCCGCTACCAATGATGTTGTAACCTCTTTCCAATAAGAAATCATTGAGTCCCTTTAGTAGTAGCGGGTGGTCGTCTGCAGTAATTAGCGTGATTTCTTTCATACAATTGGAAATTGAAATTCTATAAGGGTTCCATTTCCAGCCTTAGATTGAACCTTCATTTGACCATTCAAAAATTTTGTGCGTTCTATTAATGTTTTGAGTCCGAGCGACTTCAAATTTCGATATTTTTCGGTAAAATCGAATCCCACACCATTATCGCGTATAGAGATCACTACTTTGTCCACCAATTTTTCAACTGAGATCTTGCTTGCTTCGGCATTGGCATGTTTTAAGGTGTTGCTCAGACTTTCTTGTACAATTCTATAAATATTCACTTCCTGCTCGGGCGTGAAAATGTTATCGATATTGTCTATTTCCGAAGAAATAAAAAGCGAAGTGTTTTCGTCAATTTGCGTAATGGTATGTTCAATCGCCTTGGTGATACCCAGCTCTTGCAGTTGAAAGGGGTGCAAGTCTCTAGAAATTGCCCGTACTTCTTCAATGGTGGCATCTACCATATCCCGGGTTTCAGAATCACCCTTTGTGATCAGTTTGTTTTTCAACACCAAAAGCCTTTGGCCCAGTCCGTCGTGTAGGTCCTTCGAAATACGTTTCCGTTCTTCTTCCTGTGATGCCAATAATTTTTGACTGAATTGTTCCTGGAGGTGTTTTTTCTTTTTTAAATGAATCTGATTTCTATACAATAATACCAATAGAAAGGTGAGAAGAACCGCAACTCCAACAAAAACCATTAATTTTCGAAAGGCCTCGTTGTCTTTTTCGAGGAGTTGGATGCTGGCCGTTTTTGAATTTAATTCATTCTCCTTTTTCTCGGTCTCATAAAGCGTTTGGTAATAGGCTAACGCATTGGCAGAAGAGGTGTTAAATAGAGAATCCTTTTTTTGCGAATGCAAACGCCTATTTTCTAAGCTTTCTTTATAATTTCCTAATACTTCATGGATGTCAGATAGCAACAAATGTGTTTCCATTATACCGTCTGAATAGTCTAACCGAGTGGCGGCTTCCAATTTCAAATTTGCATACTCCAGTGCTTTTTCCGGATCTCCGAATGCTTTTGAATATCTTGCTTTGGCGTCGTAATAGAAGATTTGTGAATAGCTGTCTTTTTTTATTTGCTCCACATTCTTTTCCAACAGGTTCAGATTTTCTGTGGCTTTAGAGTAGATACCCGTCTCGCTG
>JAWWCH010000521.1:0-1631 GCA_033720575.1 Marinirhabdus sp. | reverse complement strand
CCGGGCAATATGGAAAGTTTTATAGAGCGTATCGCTCAGCACCTTGGTACATTGAAGAGAAGCGTAAAGCTGAAATGTTAGCCACCAAATTGGGCTATGACAAAGTTTCTGAAGAAAAGCGTGACGTAGCCCTAAAAATTCGTGACTATGTAATAGGTGGTGGATTTATGTTCGCCATGTGCAGTGCAACCGATAGTTTTGATATTGCTTTGGCCGCCGAGGGCGTTGATATTTGTGAACCCATGTTTGATGGTGATCCAAGTGAGCCAGGGTATCAGAGTAAAATCGATTTCAATAAGACTTTTGCCTTCAAAGATTTCATTTTGGAACGCAGTCCGATGGTGTATGAATACTCAACCATAGATATGACCCGTACGAGGCGTATTCCAAAGGAAACCGATTACTTCAGTCTAATGGATTACAGCGCAAAATGGGATCCTATCCCATGTATGTTGGTACAAAATCATACGGCCCTGGTGAAAGGTTTTATGGGTCAGACTACCTCTTACGATATTGATACCGTAAAAAGCAATGTGCTGGTGATGGGGCAGAACAAAACCAATAATGAAGCCCGATATATTCATGGCATTAAAGGGAAAGGGTTTTTCACATTTTATGGAGGGCACGACCCAGAAGACTACCAGCATAGGGTAGGAGATGCCAAGACTGAATTGGCGCTGCATCCCAATTCTCCTGGATATCGCTTGATTTTAAATAATGTTTTGTTTCCAGCGGCAAAGAAAAAGAAGCAAAAGACATAATCAGTTTTGGTTGTTCAACAGCGCACTGCAGGCACGTAAGTAATCATTTCCGCAAGCCTTTTTAAGCCAATAGGTAGCTTTATCACTATCTAAAGGAAGCTTTTCCGAATAATGTTTGGCGAGTAGATACTGTCCATATCCAAACTCTTGTGTAGCTGCTTTTTGATAATACCATAGTGCAATCTTTTTAAACTGTAGTTTTTGGTGATCTCCCGCACTATAACTGCTGAGTTTGGCATAAAGAATACCCAATGCCGTTTGGGATTCGGGCAGGCCGTTTTGAGCCGATTTTAAAAACCAAAAAATCGCTGTTTTAAAGGCTTCATCCAAAAGCTGAGTTGATTTTTTATAATAATAGCTACCAAGATTATGCTGGGCAAATGGATTGCCGTTTTTCGCTGCTAGGGTATAATACTCCAGCGCCTTACGAACGTTTGTGTCTACTGCAATACCACTAGAATACATGACTCCTAAATTGTATTGAGCAAAACTATTTTTCTCAAGGCTTGCCGGTATGAGATAGGTAAGGGCTTTATGTGCGTCTTTGGGAACACCAATTCCCTTTAGATACAGATACCCCAATTTTGCCTTGGCCTCGTTAGAGTTGTCCTTTGTAAGGGCATCAATCGTAGGAGCCAATTCTTTCGGATAGTTCTGATATTGCTCTAATTGCTGCTTCCACATGATGATTGCATCTGCCTTAGGTCTGCTAGGTTCAACGTTATGTTGAGGCAGTACTTTTTCTTTTGATTTAACGGATTGTGGCAGTACGCCCATGGGAAATGTAGCGTTTCCATAAAATTGTGGCGAATTGGAACGCGCCAAGCGGCCTTGCAGTACCGAATTCAGTTCCTGAGAAGAAATAAGGTG
>JAWWCH010000520.1:0-1633 GCA_033720575.1 Marinirhabdus sp. | reverse complement strand
GGCAGGGCATTGAACTTGCCTATAAAGTTGCCCGTGAGCAATTTGTTGAAGGTGGCAATAACCGGGTAATCCTGGCTACGGATGGTGATTTTAATGTGGGTGCATCAAGCAATGCTGAGATGGAGCGGCTGATAGAACAGCAGCGGGAATACGGTGTATTCCTTACGGTACTGGGCTTTGGTATGGGCAATTACAAGGATTCAAAAATGGAAACCTTGGCAGATAAAGGAAACGGAAACCACGCCTACATTGATACCAAGCAAGAGGCGCAGAAAGTGTTGGGAACTGAATTCTTCGGAACCATGTACACCATCGCTAAAGATGTAAAGATTCAAGTTGAATTCAACCCTAAAAAAGTGCAGGCGTATCGCCTAATTGGCTATGAACACCGGTTACTGGCAGACGAAGACTTTAATGATGACACCAAAGATGCAGGCGAATTGGGGAGTGGCCATACGGTTACTGCGCTCTACGAAGTGATTCCTGTGGGCGTGAAAAGTGACTATGTGAAAAAGATTGATAATTTGAAGTATAGCACGCCCATTGCCGTGTCAGATTCTGACGAATTGCTCACGGTGAAGTTTCGGTACAAAGCACCCGATGGTAATAAAAGCAAGCTCGTTGTAAAAACGTTGAAAGACAGTGATAGCGATTTTGACACCATGCCGGCAGATTTTAAATTCAGTGCTGCGGTGGCTTTGTTTGGGCAACAACTGCGGAAGTCCATTTTTATCAAAGAATTGAATAAGAATAAAGTAATCGAAATGGCAGAAGCGGGTAGAGGCGCCGATACAGAAGGCTATCGGGCCGAGTTCATCCGATTGGTAAAAAGCTATTAGTATCCCAAAGAGGAGGTTATGTGTGGGATGCATCCGAAAAGGAGTTTCGACCTATGAAACTCCTTTTTTTTATGAAGGCGAAGTTGTATTTTTAGGAAAAATTAGCACGACCATGAAAAAGTTATCTTTTGCCTTCCTACTATATTTCTTCGCCGCTCAAACAGTGGCTTCGCAAATCCTGCCCGAACGAGATCGCGCCGATAAACGGGATGAAATTCTAGCAGATCGCTTCAATAATTTGCTTCCTAAGTTGATGGACAATACCGATATTGATATGTGGTTGGTCATTTCTAGGGAATATAATGAAGACCCTGTGATGCGAACCATGCTTCCAGCTACCTGGCTTAATGCACGGAGAAGAACCATCCTGGTTTTTTATAGAGACAAGGCAAATAATACCATAGAGAAGCTGGCAGTGGCGCGATACGATGTAGGAGAGAATATAACGTCAGCTTGGGATAAGGAAAAGCAACCCGACCAATGGCAACGCTTGGTTGAAATTATACAAGAACGGAATCCACAAAAAATAGGCGTGAACTATAGCACCCATTTCGGCATTGCAGACGGCATAGTACACACCGATTTACAAGAGCTTAAAGAAGCGTTACCCGCCAATTTAGAGTCAAAATTGGTTTCCGCAGAAAAACTGGCCAGTGCGTGGATTGAGACGCGTACCGAGATGGAAATGGAGCTGTACAACACATTGGTTGAAGTAACCCATAACATCATTGATGAAGCCTTCTCTAGCCAAGTGATTACCCCTGGATTGACCACAACCGACGATGTGGTTTGGT
>JAWWCH010000519.1:0-1643 GCA_033720575.1 Marinirhabdus sp. | reverse complement strand
TTAGCTATGTCGATGACATTTATTGAAAAAGTACAGCGAAGAATCCGGAACCTGAGACCTTACCACAATTATCTTAAAAGCAAGTACTACAAACCAGATCCTAAGTTTAATGATATCAGGTTATCTGAAACTGCTCAAAGTTGGTACGATGAACTTTTAGAAAATGGAATCTTGAAGATCGAAGACACGTTCAAGTGGGTAAGCGATATTTATAACGAAGCATACTTCAATCAGGAAACAAATGAATTCTTTTTAAAGGATTTGGTTGACGACAGATCTGAAAAAACAGGACGCGTTTTTGCAAAGGCGGTTTCACTGGACGATCCGCGCTTAAGAGATTGGTATTTTAATGAAGATCTGTTTGCTGTGTTGGCCAAAATGTATCAAAGACAACCGTATTATAGAAATCAACCCATGGTACAAACCTATGCGGTTAGTGACGATAATGAAAAGGATATTGCTGGAAAATGGCATATTGATGGCGGATTGAATCAAATCACCTTTATGCTATTAGTAAATGATATTGATACTACTGGAACCCATATGCAGTACGCTCTAAAGTCTACCCATGAAACCTACAAAGAGCTGGACCGAAACAATATTAAGGATGAACAAATTGAAAATAAATATGAAATCGCTCACTGTGTGGGTAAAGCGGGAACGTTGTATGTTTTTCAAGGAGGTCTAGGATACCATAGAGCCGTATATAAACCAAATTCCACTAGAAGTGTATATCACGCCAATTTCACCACAGGGCACGATATAAAGAATTATCATCTCGAAAAACCAACGTTGCAATCGAATGCCAAAGACCGTCCTTTTTTCATGAAAAATCTAGCGAAAAAAATTATATAAGTTTCGCATTAACCAGCAAATCATAGAAAGTATGACCTACATCATCGGAGAAATTGGCCAAAACCATAATGGCTCTGTCGATATCGCAAAAGCCATCATTGATGTTGTTGCTAGACCTGTTTATGACAAGCTGTTTGGCAAAAAATTGCCGCGTATGGATGCCGTGAAGCTTACCAAAAGAGATTTGGAGCATGAACTTTCTGCCTCACAAATGGCAAAGCCCTATAATTCTCCACATTCCTTTGGAAAAACCTATGGGGAACACCGTAAGTATTTGGAGCTTGATAATGAGCAACACTTCGAATGTTATCAATATGCCAAAGAGCAAGGTTTGGATTTCGTGGAAACCTTATGTGCCATTGGTTGTTTGGGCCTATTAAATCATTTTACGCCTGACAAATTAAAGGTAGCTTCAAGAGACCTTACCAATTTACCATTACTCGATGCCTTGGCCCAGACCAAGATACCGCTGATTCTCTCCACAGGAATGGCGCGGGAAAGGGACTTGGAAGAAGCACTCTTAGTCATCACCAAACATCACCAAGATATTTCAATCTTGCACTGCGTTTCTCAATATCCGGCAGAATACGAAAATGTGAACCTCAGAACAATTCCATACCTAAAGCGAAAATATCCACAATACACTATTGGTTATTCAGATCATACCGTTGGAATCGCTACTCCTGTGGCAGCGGTTGCCATGGGTGCAGAAATTATCGAAAAACATATCACCTTAGACCGTCAAATGAGAGGAACCGATCAATCAGGTTCCTTAGAAATTGATGGTA
>JAWWCH010000518.1:0-1643 GCA_033720575.1 Marinirhabdus sp. | reverse complement strand
GTACTTCCCGCATTGTACGTTTTTAATCCATCCCCTTTTGTCATGTCAAATTCTTCAGGATTCTCTTTTCCCAAATTTGCATATTTGCTGGGCGTGTCTCTAGGTGTTAGACTGGGTTTCGGAGAGGCAGGAAGGGTAATCCCATCTGGTGCTTCCGTGGTGATGTCAGTGGCTTCAATCTTAACAGAATTTGGAGTATTCTTATCCGGTTGCGCTAAGGCCGCCAACGGCAACATGAACAATACTATGATGGAAACCAAAAATTTCATACCTTATTTTTTTCTTTGATGGTCAAAAATTGCGCCAAACTGCTTACTTTTTAATAATTCGTTTTACCACTACGGAATGTGTCGTTTCTTCCATGATGCTGAGGAAGTAAATTCCGCTTTGCAGCCCCTCCAAATTTTGAACTCTAATGACATTGCCCAAACGCTTTGCATTGATATGTAATTCGCGTCCTAATTGATCGTACAGCCTTAGTGTAAGATCTGATAACGAATTGGATATATGTACCTCTAATTGATTCGTAAAGGGATTTGGTGAAAGGGTGATTGTTTGAAGTGCTTCATCTTCTACAGTCAGCAAATCGCTAAGGTAGTCTGCAACGGTAAAATCGTCAAAATAAAATCCGTCTCCAGGAATATTAAAATTGTTCGACAGTCGAAACCTAAATTTAACTTCCGTAAAATCTTTAAAAGCCTCCAGGTTAATCGATTCGTTGGTCCATGCTTCATTATCAGTATATTCGCGAAGCGCATTCCATGATGCTCCATTATCGGTAGACACCTGTAATTGCACAATATCCGGACTAGGAAGGGAGTGTTTGTAAACATAGCTCAGTCTTGGGGCTGCAGTCGCAGTTAGATCGAATGATGGGTTCAATTCGAAAAAGGTCTCGGTATTGTTTGCTCCATTTCCGTCTTCCGAATCACCAAAACTTTGGGTGCCACTATATGAATCGTCTGTGTTGATGCCCCATAGTATGTTCCCATTTCCGGTGGCGGTCCAGTTAGAAGCCGAGTTTTCAGCATCGTCAAAAAAGAGCACCTCGCGTTCGCCCAACACCACAGGAATTTCAAGCTGCTCATTAAAAACGCCATCATGAACGGTGGTAACGGTGATAATAAAAGAACCACTCTCTATTTCAGGGAGCACCGAAAATACAAAAGGTGACGCATTGTTATCTTTAATGTCACGCGCTTCAATGGTTCCAAATCCGCCCGCTGTGGGAGATATTACATCAGGTGAATTGGTAGTAACAATGACGCTGACTGCATTTGCGGCAGCTCCTACCCCAATGTTCTTAATGGTCACCGCTAGTTCAAAATCTTCACCCGGAATCACATCGCCTATGATTTCGTGCTCCTGCACATCGAGATAGGCCCCAGCAATATAGGTTTGAAATAGAAATGGTCGCACGTTCTCGGCAACGAGGTCGAATATGGTACTTTCTGGCGGCCAAAATCCGTCACCGGCAATCTCGGGCGTCCAACCATACACTTCTTCCGAATGCATATAATCGCGCGTAGTTCCGCAAGATGTATATCCTAACATCTGAAAGGTGACCCCGTACGGATAGTCATTCTCAGCTAAATAGGAAGAAGCCCATTCCGAATAAATATCAAAGGCAGGTGGCGATGTAT
>JAWWCH010000517.1:0-1644 GCA_033720575.1 Marinirhabdus sp. | reverse complement strand
TTGGCAGATGATACCTTTAATGGTCGCCAAACCGGAACTAAGGGTGAACTTGAAGCTGCCCAATATATTGAAAACCGATTTCGATCTATCGGATTGGCCCCTAAGGGTTATAAAGATGAGTATACCCAAACCTTTACCTTTCGACCTAGTAGTAATCCACACGAACAGGCAGAATTTACCGGTTTGCAAACCGATAGTACCTTAACCGGGACCAATGTGGTTGGTTATATCGATAATGCGGCTGAAACCACAGTTGTTATTGGTGCCCATTACGATCATTTGGGTTTGGGTGGAGAAGGATCACTATATCGTGAAAAGGAACCTGCGATTCACAATGGTGCTGATGATAATGCCAGTGGCGTAGCAGTAATGTTTGATCTTGCTTCAAAACTGATGACTTCTTCTTCCGAAGCCACAAAGAATAATAATTACCTGTTTATCGCTTTTTCTGGGGAAGAAATGGGTTTGTTGGGAAGCAATTACTTTGTTAAAAACAGTACAATAGACAAGGAAACCATTTCTTATATGATCAATATGGATATGGTAGGAAGGTTGAATGAGGAGAATACCGTAGCCGTACATGGGGTAGGTACCTCGCCTATTTTCAAGCAAACCCTATTTGCAAATAACGAATTTGATCTGAACATTGCCGAACATGATAGTGGTATCGGCCCAAGCGACCATACCAGTTTTTATCTGGCCGACATTCCAGTGCTGCACTTTTTTACCGGTCAGCACGAAGACTATCACAAACCGGGTGATGATGCTGAAAAGTTGAATTATGAAGGAATGGAGAGAATCTCCAATTATATTTTTTCGATTGTTTCAGACTTAAATGATAACGGCAAATTGGCCTTCAGAAAAACAAAGAATGAAAGCGAAGAAGTGCCACGATTTAAGGTGGGATTGGGCGTAGTGCCAGACTATTTGTTCACTGGCAAAGGAATGCGTATTGATGGCGTGAGTGAAGATAAACCCGCTCAAAAAGCAGGATTGCAAAAAGGGGATGTGGTGAAAAGAATGGGTGAATTTGAAGTGACCGATATGATGAGCTACATGAAGGCGTTATCAACTTTTGAAGAGGGACAAACCACGCAAGTAGTCATTGAACGTGCAGGTACGTCGCAAACCATTGAAGTTACTTTCTAGAAATTTCTACTAATAGAAAGCGTGCTGAATCCATGGGTGCCGGTGCTTTCAGCCCGGCGTGTAGAAAACAGATACGCCACTTGAAAGTCCATTCTTTTGGTGCGCCAGAAGGCTCTGGCGCCATAAAATAACAACGAATCTACAGGCTCAAGCGTGAAGACGCTGGTATCGGCAATTATTGATCCTTGCAACATGGCATCGTGTATGACGTAGCGATAGGTGCCCGTTAAAGCAAAAAAGAGCTCGTTTTCTATACTTCCTAACTGTCGGTAAGCCGAAGAATTTTCCAGTGTGTTCCGCTTACCGAGATAAAGGGTTAGTTCATTCTGCAAATAATAATCTTTGGTACCCAATGCGGCTTCTGGTTGTGTGGCCAAAATCGCGTCAAAGTTACCGTCATACAAAACCCATTCCCGGGTGTAACTTCCGTAGAGATTTGCATGGGTGTTGTTCTCAATTTGGCCATTCCATTGTGCCACTTGAGATTCGTTCGTA
>JAWWCH010000516.1:0-1645 GCA_033720575.1 Marinirhabdus sp. | reverse complement strand
TGTTCCCGTCCAGCTACTTCCACCATCTGTGCTTTTAAATATGGTAGTTTCACCTCCTGCATACATCGTATTGTCAGTTTCGTCTATAAAAAGACAGATAATCTGTTCTCCAGCCGTAACACCACTAGTCCATGTTAAATTGTTGAAAGTAGCCCCATTATCGGTTGAGACAAATAATCCTTTGTCTGAGCATAGATATACACCACTTTGGTATCCTTCAATATTAAATATTCTACCCACTTCTTCTCCTCCAACACTCGGGTTTCCTAAATCTTGCCAACTTTGAGCTTGTAAAAAGTGACTGTTAAGAATGCTCACAATGGTTAATGCAAGCAAACGACTAAAAAGTAATTGTTTTTTCATGATTCTAAGGTTAAATTGAGGTGGCAAGATCACTTTTGCATTTGACTAAAACCATACGGCATATGTCCTATATTGAAAATTCAAAAGCTTTTAGAACATTAGTTCTTGAATCAATTTCGACCACAAAAAAAGCAGCTCATCGGCTGCTTTTCAGTATCTACTTCGTCTCGTGGACTAGTTCAAAGACATCACTGCTTTGCTATTTACAAATTCCTTAATCCCGAATCCGCCGTGCTCTCTTCCGTAACCGGAATCTTTCACACCACCGAAGGGCATATTGGGTTGTGCCAATCCGAATGAATTGATAAAGACCATCCCGGTGTCAAAATGGGTACGTGCCAATGCTCTAGCTTTCTCTTCATCTTTACTGAAAATTCCGCCACCCAGTCCGTAGCGACTATCGTTGGCAATCCGCATAGCATCTTCGTTATCTTTCGCTCTAATCAAACTCGCTACCGGTCCGAAGAGTTCGTCATCATAAGCCGGCTGTCCTGGTTTTACATTGCCAAGTACGGTAGCAGGGTAGAAAAACCCTTTTCCTTCGGGCAGCTTCCCTCCTATTAAAATTTCAGCGCCTTTTTCCACACTTTCTTCGAGTTGTTCATGCAGTTTATCCCGCATTTCTTTGGTCACCATTGGTCCCATAGCCGTGTCGCGTTGGGTAGGATCACCTGTTTCAACGCCCTTCATGCCTTTTACGAAGGCCGCTTTAAATTCGTCATACACCGAATCTACCACGATAAAACGCTTAGCAGCCACGCAGGTTTCGCCGTTGTTATAGGTTCTACCCTGAACACAGGTTTCCGCAGCCATGGGAATATCGGCATCATCGAATACCAAATAGGCATCGTTACTTCCTAACTCAAGTACCGTCTTTTTGAGATGTTCGGCTGCTTTCTGCGCTACAATTCTACCTGCTCCGTCACTTCCGGTGAGCGTTACTCCACGAACTTTTTTGTTGGCAATTACATGATCAGATTGGTTATGGTCTATGATGAGTACGGTAAATAGATTCTTCGGTAGTCCTGCATCTTCAAAAATTTCTTTCAGCAGTAGTCCTGACCCAGTGCAGCTTTGTGCATGTTTCAACAACACACCATTTCCTGCCATGAGATTGGCGATGGCATAGCGTACCGCTTGATAGCACGGGAAGTTCCACGGTTGAATTCCATAAACAATTCCGATAGGTTGATGGGTTATAATGCCCTTGCCGCCTTCGGGTAATTCGCGCTCCTCATCCTGTAATTCTTTCGCGCCGGTTTTCGCCGTATAGTCACAAATT
>JAWWCH010000515.1:0-1648 GCA_033720575.1 Marinirhabdus sp. | reverse complement strand
TTTACCTTGGCAAACGGTTTCACCTATGTGGAATACTACTTGAGCCGAGGTATGGATATCAATAAATTTGGACCAAATCTGTCGTTTTTCTTTAGTAACGGAATTGATCCAGAATACTCGGTAATTGGTAGGGTAGCCAGAAAAATTTGGTCTAAGGCACTCAAGCATAAATACGGTGCCAATCCGAGAGCCCAGATGTTGAAATATCACATTCAAACTTCGGGACGTTCGCTACACGCACAAGAAATTGATTTTAACGATATACGTACCACATTACAGGCCTTATACGCCATTTATGACAATTGCAACAGTCTACACACCAACGCGTATGACGAAGCCATTACAACGCCGACCGAAGAAAGTGTGCGTCGTGCAATGGCCATTCAATTGATCATTAACAAAGAGCTTGGTCTGGCCAAAAACGAGAATCCGATTCAAGGTAGCTTTATCATAGAAGAACTCACCGACTTGGTGGAACAGGCCGTTTTGGAAGAATTCGACCGATTGACAGAACGAGGCGGTGTGCTGGGTGCCATGGAAACCATGTACCAGCGCTCGAAGATCCAAGAGGAAAGTTTGTACTATGAAACCCTGAAACATACAGGAGAGTTCCCAATTATAGGAGTGAATACCTTTTTAAGCAGTAAGGGATCGCCTACCATTCAGCCTGCGGAGGTCATCCGTGCCACAGAAGCTGAGAAAAAGTATCAGATTGAGGTGGTTGAAAACTTGAATGCGCGCAATGAAGAGAAGGTTGCAACATTGCTGAAAGAGTTACAGGAGAAATCAATTCAGAATGAAAATATCTTTGAAGCGTTGATGGAAGTTTGCAAATATGCTTCCTTGGGACAGATCACCCATGCGCTATTTGAAGTAGGAGGGCAGTATCGCCGAAATATGTAAAGAAAAGGATATTTCCTTCAAGCGATTATCACTATTTGGTATTGACGCCTGAGACGGTATAGTTTGGCTATAGAAAAATCAAAGCTTAATTACAAGGTCAACATCCAGTGGCGTTGCAACTTTCTGAATTTCTTCAATTCATGTCGCAACATGGGTAAAAAGTCTTTGCCATTGCTGGTGCTTCTTTCCAAACGCTCACAATTTTTGTAGAGTAAGTTGGTTAAGCGTGTAAGCGAAGCCACATGCTTCTCCTTTTGTTCTGAAAAAGGTTGGTTTTCGGCCTTTAAAATTTCAGGAGCGAGTGATACAGATTGTTGCACAATGTCTCCAGAGAAATAAACTAAGGCATTTTCTGACCCATCTTCATTAAGGTGACCTAAATCATGCCCGAAATACTGTGAGATATTGCGGGAGAGCATAAATATTTCCTGTGCTTTCTTATAGATAGCAGATTCAGGAAACTTGGGATGTGTTGCGGGTATCAAAGTCTAGCAATTTTTTAATCAGGTTACCAAATTTAGTGAGATAACCGCACAATTATATATAAGTTTTAAAGTGTTTCATTATTTTTGCTATAAATATTTAATTTATTTTCAAAAAAACTTTCAATGAAACTAGATGCGCTAAATTGGAAAATTTTAAGGTTACTGCAGAGTAATGCCCGGCTGAGTAATTCGGAAATTGGCAGACAGGTAGGGATTACCTCCCCAGCCGTTTCTGAACGCATTCGAAAAATGGAAGATGC
>JAWWCH010000514.1:0-1651 GCA_033720575.1 Marinirhabdus sp. | reverse complement strand
GATCATTTGAACATCTATACTTCCCATGGAAGTGTAGACCAAGTCATTCCCGTTTCATGGGCACAACGTACGCCCCCATTCCTAAAAAAATTGGGTATAGATTGCAAATACTCTGAATTTCCTGTGGGACATGGCGTAGCCCCACAAAATTTTTACGAATTCAAGACATGGTTGGAAAAGCACTAAAATGTTAGCACCAGTTATTTTTTTAAGATTCTGGATACAACAGTGCGCTAATGGGTTTTAGAAAAAGTTCATTATTTTCATCAAAGAAATACTCGATAATCACTTCCCCCCAGTAGTTTCCATCGCTAAAATTGGCGATAACCCAGCGGTGATTCAAAAATTTAATTTTATTGATGAGCATTTTGGAACCTCCTTCAATAGGTACCAAAGGATTTCCGTTGGCTTCAAAATTGCGTTCGATAATGGCATCTCCAACCATCTGCTTCACATCAGCAGCTTCCATACCTAAATTTTCGAGATAGGTCATGGCATCACTATTTCCCATCAAGTTGAAGTAATTTGCATTGATTGCCTCATTTTCAGCAACCAAACGCAACGAATCAGCAGCTTGTACCTTTCTACTCAAATTTTCAATTTGTTTTTCTTGGCTCTCGAAAACTGATTTCTCGTTCATGTATTGAAAGATGATATACAATACAGCGAAAAAAAACAGGTACATAAAAATTTTATTCTTCATAATGGAAAATTGACAAATTTGTTGAATTATACAATTATTTTCAGTCCGTCATACGCCAAATGTACATTCTCCGGCAAAGAGGCTTCAATCTCGGCATGAAAGCCCATTAAATGACTGATATGGGTAAAATAGGTTTGTTCAGGCTGCACCTTAGCTACGAGATCCAAGGCTTCCTCTAAGTTTAAGTGGGAATGGTGTGGTTTCTGACGCAGACAATTTACCACCAATACTTTAGTTCCCTTTATTTTTTCTATTTCCTCGTCGGCAATCGTCTTTACGTCGGTAAGATAAGTAAACCCATCAATGCGAAAACCGAGTACTGGTAAATTTGCATGGTAGGCCTCAATAGGGATAACTTCTTTCCCTGAAATACGGAAGGGTTTGTCCTTGTCAATTTCAATCTCATTGATCGTTGGTGCTCCGGGATATTTATTTTCAGTTTCAAAGATATAGCCAAATCGTTCGTGCAACGATTCAAAAACCCGTTTGTGCGCGTAAAAGTCGACCTTCCCCGTTTGAAAAGAGAACGGACGGATATCATCTAAGCCGGCCGTATGGTCACTGTGCTCGTGGGTCAGTAAGATACCGTTGAGATATTGTACTTTTTCTCGAAGCATCTGCTGTCTGAAATCCGGCCCACAGTCAATGACATAAATGCTATTGGCCCATTTCAACAACACAGACACCCGCAATCTTTTGTCTCTAGAATCGTTACTTAAACAAACAGGATGGGTACTGCCTATAACAGGGATTCCGTGAGAGGTTCCAGTGCCTAAAAACGTGATGGAAAGTGCAGCTTTCATTAGGACAAAAATAACGGTATTTTTTTTAGTTTGCCTTGCCTATTTGTTACCTTTGTTAGTATACAACAATTATCGATTTATGCCAGACATGATTAAAGGGGATAAGGAATTTGAAAATATCCCTTCCATTCGAAATAAAGCCCTG
>JAWWCH010000513.1:0-1651 GCA_033720575.1 Marinirhabdus sp. | reverse complement strand
TACGAAGGGGCCCAAATTCGAATACTACCCAAATGTGGTGTATTGGGACCGTACCCTGTGGGAAATGGTCTGTAGTTTAGATCCGGGTATCTCTGAAAAAGATGCAAATTATCCGAAACGGCTAACCTTGTTCAAGGAAATTTTTATTGGCCATACGCCTGTGTTCCGAATAGGAAAAGACGTCCCCGCAAATTTTGCAAATGTTTGGAATGTCGATACCGGAGCAGCTTTTAAAGGGAGCTTATCAATTCTGGATGCAGACAGTAAAGAGGTTTGGCAGAGTGACCCCGTTTGGCAATTATATCCCGATGAAAGGGGACGAAATTAAAAACCCGCTCAAAAAAATTGAACGGGCTTTGTTATATCAGACAGGTGCTGTTGGCGATTCTTATTGCTTTTCACAAAACAATCACCTTAGTCTACGATTGCTGCTATTTATAAATCAAACTTGATTCCTTGAGCCAAGGGTAGTTCATCGCTGTAATTCACGGTGTTGGTCTGCCTTCTCATATATACTTTCCAGGCATCAGACCCAGATTCTCGTCCACCACCAGTTTCCTTTTCACCTCCAAAAGCGCCTCCAATTTCAGCCCCTGAGGTACCGATATTCACATTGGCAATACCGCAGTCTGACCCCGCAAACGACAAGAATTTTTCAGCTTCTTTCATTTCATTGGTCATAATGGCACTAGACAATCCTTGAGCAACACCATTTTGCATAGCAATAGCGTTCTCAACATCGCCACTGTACTTCATCAGGTATAAAATTGGGGCAAAGGTTTCGTGCTGTACAATTTCATAAGTATTCTCTGCTTCAATGATTGCTGGTTTTACGTAGCATCCGCTTTCATATCCTTCACCTTCTAAAACACCACCTTCAACCAATACGTTTCCGCCTTCACTCTTCGCTTTTTCAATGGCCTTCAAGTACGTATCCACTGCATCCTTGTCGATAAGCGGCCCTACGTGATTGCTTTCATCCAATGGATTACCAATTACAATCTGCTTGTATGCACCAACAATGGCATCACGTACCTTATCGTACACACTTTCGTGGATGATCAATCTTCGAGTAGACGTACAACGTTGGCCACAAGTACCTACAGCACCAAATACAGCTCCTGGCACTACTACCTTAAGGTCGGCTGTTGGCGTGATAATAATGGCGTTATTACCTCCCAATTCCAATAAAGATTTACCGAAGCGTTCGGCCACGGTAGCTCCAACAATACGTCCCATTCTTGTTGAACCGGTAGCCGAGATCAGTGGAATTCGAGTATCCTTGGTCATCCATTCGCCAACTTTGTAATCACCATTAATAATAGAAGAAATACCTTCTGGCAGATTGTTATCCTTTAAAACACCCGCAATAATATTTTGGCAAGCTACGGTACAGAGTGGCGCCTTCTCGCTTCCTTTCCAAACACAAACATCACCACAAACCCATGCTAATGCCGTATTCCATGCCCAGACGGCAACAGGAAAATTAAATGCGGAAATAATTCCAACAATCCCCAACGAATGCCATTGCTCACGCATCACATGACCTGGTCGTTCTGATGGAATGGTTTGTCCGTTCAATTGTCTTGATAAACCAACGGCAAAATCGCAGATATCGATCATTTCTTGAACCTCACCGTATCCCTCTTGG
>JAWWCH010000512.1:0-1695 GCA_033720575.1 Marinirhabdus sp. | reverse complement strand
CAGTTAGGGCTGCCCAATGCGCGTTTCCAGTTTGAAATACAGGAAGCTGCTTCGTTCAAAGAAAATGGTAAAGACCAGTTAACTTGGTTGTTTACAGCAAACAAAGGAACCGCCTTAGAGTCTATCAATAAGGTAGCTTCAGGGGGTGAACTCAGTAGAATTATGTTATCTATTAAAGCCGTGATGGCAAAATATAAAAAACTACCTACGCTTATATTTGATGAAATCGATACAGGGGTGTCAGGCGAGGTGGCGCAACAGATGGCTGGAATTATGGAAGAGATGGGGGAGCAAATGCAAGTGTTCAGTATCACGCACTTACCGCAGATTGCGGCACGAGGCAAACAGCAAATTAAAGTGTACAAAGAAGACATAGATAATGTTACCATAACCCAATTGAAGCAACTCTCTGAAGAAGAGCGTATTGTTGAAATCGGACAGATGATTGGCGGTCACAATCTTACCGAATCTGCGATTGCGCATGCGAAACAATTGCGCAATTAGCCCTATATTTGTGACGTACAAATTCGATTAAACCTAAACCAAAACATCATGGCATATAACTTACTCAAAGGGAAAAAAGGAATCATTTTTGGCGCATTGGACGCGAACTCCATTGCCTGGAAAACAGCAGAACGGGTGCACGAAGAAGGTGGCGAATTTGTATTGACCAATGCTCCTATTGCCATGCGTATGGGCCAGATCAATGATTTAGCTGAAAAAACAGGTTCTCAGATCATTCCGGCAGATGCCACCAATTTGGAAGATTTGGAAAACCTTGTGGATAAGGCCATGGAAATTTTAGGAGGGAAAATAGACTTTGTGTTGCATTCCATTGGAATGTCGGTTAATGTGAGAAAGGGAAAGCACTATACCGATCAGAATTACGATTGGACCCACAAGGGATGGGACGTATCTGCAGGTTCTTTCCATAAAACCATGCAAACACTGTACAAAAAAGACGCCATGAACGAGTGGGGAAGCATCGTAGCGCTTACTTATATGGCAGCGCAGCGTGTATTTCCAGATTATAATGATATGGCCGATAATAAAGCGTATTTAGAGTCTATAGCCCGTAGTTTTGGGTACTTCTTCGGAAAAGACAAGAGAGTGCGCGTAAATACTATTTCGCAGTCGCCAACACCTACAACAGCTGGGCAGGGAGTGAAAGGGTTTGACGGATTTATCGCTTACGCGGAAAAAATGTCGCCACTTGGGAACGCCACGGCCGAAGATTGTGCCAATTATACCATTGCCATGTTTAGCGATTTAACCAAACGCGTTACACTTCAAAACCTTTTTAATGATGGGGGCTTCAGCAATATGGGGGTAAGTGATGCCGTTATGGACGCCTTTGTTGAACATGAATAGGCTAGCCTCAATTGACGTCTGAGATCAGACAATAGAAAATTTCTTCTATCTACTTGTCGGATAAATCTTTCTTTTGGACGATTTGTTGTGTTTTTACGGATTTTTTTAGATATTTTTAAGGAATAATAACTACTAATTCTTAAATAATTATGAAAAAATCTACTTTTATTTGGGTGATGATGTGCTGCATGGTCGGTACGCTCATGGCCCAAACCCCGTCTGAATTGCAGGAAATTCAGATGGCAAATGAACAAGCGGCATCAAGTGTCAACATAAATGATCTATTGCAAAGATTGGAGCAGGTAGGTGCTTCTGCAGAGCGTG
>JAWWCH010000511.1:0-1702 GCA_033720575.1 Marinirhabdus sp. | reverse complement strand
TTTCGAGTAATCAAGACAATCCTGAAGACAATAACGAAGGACAGTTTAGAATGACCAATGGAACTAGTTATTTCGAGTTAGGTTTTGGGATCGACTTTTATTTGTTCTATTTCAAGTTCACACCGTCTATTCGAGGTGTATTCGCCACTACTGATGAGTTGATTCCAGACGATAACCCTGCCAGTCCGTGGACCGGCAACATCAACTCACTATCCACACGCGGTATTTTTGTGAATTTTACCTTCCAATAGACCGTCGGAACTCACTTAACAATATGGCCGTTGCCGTTGCCACATTCAGACTTTCAGTAGATTGCATTCCAAATTGAGGAATACTTATTTTCTTTTGAACAAGATTCGAAAGGGCTTCAGAAATACCATTCGCTTCATTACCCATCACCAAGATCCCTTCTTCAGGAAGCGGCGTGGCATAGACCGAAGTACCCTCCATAAATGCTCCAAATACAGGCAATGTCGTTTCATGAATGACTTGCTCTAAATCAAGATAATGTACAGATACCCTTGCAATACTGCCCATCGTAGCCTGCACTACCTTTGGGTTGTAACAGTCTGCTGTATCTTCAGAACATAGCAAATGTTTTACACCGAACCAATCACACAAACGGATAATCGTTCCTAAATTTCCAGGATCTCGAACCGCATCCAATGCTACCGTCAAACCAGAATGCTCAAACGGAAGCGGATTCGGCTTTTCAAAGACTGCTAACGCTACATTTGCAGTTTTCAAACTGCTTATTTTCTGAAGCTGTTGGGAAGAAATCTGTCGATGACTTTCTTTCAGCATATGGGTGTCTTCTGTTGAAAAAAAGGATTCAATGATTAGTCCTTCATTCAATAATTCAGTAATGACTTTTGGCCCTTCTGCCACAAAAACATTACGCTGATCGCGGTACTTTTTTTGCTGCAATTGCGTTATTGATTTAATTTCACTTTTACTTATCAAATTTCTCTATTTTTGAAGTTCAGTAAAGACAACTATTTGACCCATACCCTTACAAAAGTAGCATTTATTTTAGGAGTTCTGTTCGTTCTGGTCTCCTGTAATACCGTGAAGTATGTGCCCGATGGGGAGTATCTCTTAACCGAAAATACCATCGTGGTAGATGGCGAAAAATCGAGTGATACTGAGCCCTATAGTTATCTGACCCAGCGGCCCAACACCAAATTTCCATTGCTGGGTATTCCAGTAGGTTTGCACATCTATAATTTAGCGGACCCCAATCCAGACTCTACCTTTCAAGCTTGGCTAGACAAAAAACCTAGACGGGAAGATCGCCTGGTGCGTTTCTTATCGAGAAAACAGCTCACCGCGCTAGACAGTTCATATGTGAATTTCAACCAATGGTTACAGCGGGCCGGTGACGCCCCTGTGATTGTTTCCGAAGAACGATCAAAGAAATCGGTGACCCAATTGGAGCGCTATTTTGCAAGCCTCGGGTATTTCAATGCTGAAGCTTCGCATACGGTAAATACAGATTCCACCAAAGAAAAACGAGCGTCAGTAACGTATGATGTCGTGAAATATAAGCCGTATTTTATTGACTCCATTTCCTATGATATCAGCTCTCCTGCCGTTGATTCCCTGTTTCAACGAACCAAACAGGATGCCTTTATCAAAAGTGGCGAACAGTACAATAGAAGTAATATTGTGAACGAGATTGACCGACTTACAATTCAGTTCC
>JAWWCH010000510.1:0-1703 GCA_033720575.1 Marinirhabdus sp. | reverse complement strand
TTCTTCCGTACCATGGAAGATGCATCTGCAGTAGATTTAGATTGGTTCTGGAGATCTTGGTTCTACACCACAGATTATACAGACATTGGTGTAAAAGACGTAAAGAAATTTTACGTAACCAGTAAAATGAACCAGGAGGTAAAAGATCTAATGGAAGCTCGCGGGCTATCAGAGAGCGATTTACCACCGTTGGTATATTTGGTGGAAGAAGGTAGTGACGACTTTGAAGAAAGTATGAAAAATGCTACGCTAGATGATGTTTCAACCCTTCAAGAATATATTATGGAAAACGTTCCGGCCGAAGACCGCGCAGCGATGAAAAAGCCAAAATATTTCTATGAAGTGACCTTTGAGAAGCCAGGAGGTATTCCGATGCCAATTATTGCTGAGGTAACGTATGCAGATGGCTCTACGGAACGATTTACCTACCCTGCGCAAATTTGGAGACTCAATGACAAAGAAGTAGGAAAAGTAATTGCTTCTGAAAAAGAGATCACTAAAATTATGGTAGATCCTGATGAAGAAACTGCAGATATCGATACAGAAAACAACTCATGGCCAAAACGTAAGAAATTGGGTGAGTTCAATAAATTTAAAGAAGAAGTAAAGGGCGACGAGTAGTCTCTCCAATTTCTATAGAAAAGAGTCCTTTCATGCATCTGAAAGGACTTTTTTGTATAAATATTTAAGAATTCAGTTTTCTGAATTCTAGTTCGAATCAAGTATCTTTGCGTCATGGAATTTATAGTACTTCCTTTATTCATTAGTGGTGCGGAAATAGCCTTTATCCTATTTATCGTGCTCATGGTATTTGGTGCCGATAAGGTGCCGGAAATCGCGCGTGGTTTGGGAAAAGGGATGCGTCAGATAAAAGATGCTACCAACGATATCAAATCAGAGATTACCAAAAGCGCCGAAAAACACGGGATGGATGTTGACATCACAAAGGATGTTCGCAATGAGATCGATAAGGTAAAAGAAGATGTCAACGAAATTACTGGGCCGATTAAACGCAAATTCTAATGCTCCAAACCCTTAAAGAATGGGATAGAGAATTGTTTGTCTGGCTAAACGGACTCGGTATTGAGCGTTATGACAGCATTTGGCTTACCATTACCCAGATTGAGACCTGGATCCCCTTGTTTGTTGTTTTCTTCGGATTGCTATTTTATGCCTACGGGTTTAAGCGCGGACTCATCCTCATCTTATTTACCATACTTACGTTTGTCATAACCTTATCATTCACAAACTTAGTGAAAGACTCCGTGGCAAGACTTCGGCCTAATAATGTAGAGGCCTTGTCAGACTTGATTCGAATTCTTCAAAAACCAACCAACTACAGCTTTTTTTCAGGGCATTCCTCGTCAAGTTTTGCCGTGACCACCTTTGTGGTCTTATCCTTGAAAAGGGTAAGTAAATGGATCTATTTGGCTTATGTCTGGCCGTTATTGTTCGTGATGAGTAGAATATATGTGGGTGTGCATTATCCAAGTGATATTCTCGTTGGCGCCATGGTAGGTACTTTGTTCGCTATTCTGCTGCACTGGCTTCGCAAAAAGCTTTTTGAAAAATTAAAAGAAACAAAATCGGTAGACGCGGTAGATCCCTAAGGTATCGGTAACATCAACGAGCCTCATTCTACAATCCGAACGCTGAGAATTCGCACGTCCTTTAGGGGTCTGTCCAAGCCGTTTGTGGCTACC
>JAWWCH010000509.1:0-1714 GCA_033720575.1 Marinirhabdus sp. | reverse complement strand
GGTGGCTTGGAAGCGAGAATAGACCGTAATTGTCGGGATTTTGGACTTTTCATAGGGAGGATTGTCGGTGGTGGTTTCATGGAGGAACTTTCTCTACCATATTACCGGATGCTCATCTAAACCCTTCCTACCAGGTAATGAAAACTTCAAATATTCAACCCCTTCAGGGTTGATCTCTATGGCAATGATCTCTTCTTTTTCATCAGGGCTTACAGCAAATTGAACATTACAACCTCCTGCAAAATCACCAATGCTGCGCATCATATGGATGGCCATATCACGCATGCGCTGGAACGTTCTATCACTTAAGGTCATGGCTGGTGCCACAGTAATGGAGTCTCCTGTATGAATCCCCATCGGGTCCATATTTTCAATGGTACAAATAATGACCACATTATCGTTGTGATCGCGCAAGAGCTCGAGCTCGTATTCCTTCCAGCCCATCATGGCCTTGTCTATCATCACCTCATGTATGGGCGAAATTTCAAGTCCGTGCTTTAACCATTCATCAAAATCTTCGGCTTTGTGCACAATAGAGGCCCCTGCTCCTCCTAGCGTATAAGAGGCACGAATTACAAGTGGAAAACCAAATTCTTGGGCGATTTCCTTCCCTTGTAGATATGAGGTTGCCGTGGCTTGGGGTGCCATGGGCACGCCTATTTGTTCCATGAGATTTCTAAATTTCTCACGGTCTTCGGTAATATTGATAGCTTCTATATCGACCCCTATAATTTTTACACCAAAATCGTCCCAGATTCCTTTTTCATCGGCCTCGATGCACAAGTTGAGTGCTGTTTGCCCTCCCATGGTTGGAAGCACTGCATCAATGTTCGGGTGCTCTTTCAGTATTTTCACCAAAGATTTAGTGGTCAACGGCAAGAGGTACACATGATCTGCCATTGATGGGTCGGTCATGATGGTTGCCGGATTGCTATTGATGAGAATGGTTTCAATTCCTTCTTCGCGCAGTGAACGCACCGATTGTGATCCTGAGTAATCAAATTCACATGCTTGTCCGATTATAATTGGACCTGAACCGATAATGAGAATGGATTTAATGTTCTGGTTTTTGGGCATTTTAATGAATTTTTTAAGGGGTCATAAAATTACTATACATAGGGGTATAAAAAAAAGGTGCTGTTTAAAAACAACACCTTTTTATGTATAAGTTATCAACATTTATTTTTTGTGACGTGGTTCAGAAGAAACAGATAGTTTTTTTCTACCCTTTGCTCTTCGGGCAGCCAATACCTTGCGACCGTTTACAGAAGCCATACGCTCTCTAAAACCGTGCTTATTCCTTCTTTTTCTCTTTGATGGCTGAAATGTTCTCTTGCTCATTGTAACTAGGGTTAATTCTTCTGAAAAATTCGTTTACAGACCTTTGTTAAAAGTCGGGTGCAAATATACAATCTTTTTTATGTTGCACAATGCAAAGACAAAAATAATTTAAAAGATTTGAAATTTGCGTTTCTGGAGTAGAAAACTTGTATTTCTGAATCTCAAAATACCCGTGCATCTTCCAATAAATATGTACCTTTGTAGCCCTTAAAAAAGCAGCATTCATGTTCAATAAAAATATTAAACTCGTCTTGGGATTGGCCGTTATAGGCCTTGCCGTATGGCAATTTGTAGAAGGAAATATAGGCAATGGTATCATGTATGTATTGCTTTCAACCATTTTCTTCTTCCTATATTTTAAAAATGAAATCAT
>JAWWCH010000508.1:0-1720 GCA_033720575.1 Marinirhabdus sp. | reverse complement strand
TTTCGGGCAGGTCTGCGATTCGGATATACATCAATCCATCGATGGCATTATTGAATAGAGGATCTACATTGAATGCGACCACTTTTGCATTCTGCTTGATGTATTTTTTTATCAAAACAGGAAGGCGTAACGCACCAGGTTCCACTTCATCGATAAGTTTGTCAAACTTGTTCAAATCCGCTTCACTTTCGTCAAAAATGAAATCTTTATCAGCGTCTTTGAGTTGTACTTTATATTCCTTTTTGGGCTTGATGTACTGTGCCACGTACGGATCATAGTAGTTTGACATCATAAATTCGATCATCAAACTTTTGCTAAAATCAGAAAACTTGTTGCTGATACTTACCCCGCCAATCAAATATCGGTGTTCAGGGAAACGCAGTGTAGTGTGCACAATTCCTTTCCAAAGACGAAATAGTGGCATCGGTTTTTGTTGGTATTCTTTTATGATGAATGCCCTACCCATTTCTATACTTTTGCTCATCATGCCGTATAGTTCTGGTTCGAACCGAAACAGATCTTGGAGATAGAATCCATCTATTCCATATTGTTCGAATATCTTTGCCCCCAATCCCATACGATAGGCGCCAGCAATTTTTTTGGCCTCATTATCCCATAAGAACATATGATGGTAGTACGTGTCAAACGCATCCAGATCTAATGATTTATTCGTTCCTTCTCCTACCTCACGAAAAGTAATTTCCCGTAGACGTCCCAATTCGCGTAAAATATTGGGCATTTTCTCAGCAGACGCCAGATATACTTCATAATTTTTACTCACCAATAGGCGCTTATCTTCTTCATATAGAGTGGCAATTTCTGCCTCCATGGCTGCTACAGAAACGGGGCCCGCAATTTTCTTCGGTTGCTTCGGAAGTTTGATGGATTTAGGCAGTGTATCAATCAATTTTTTCTTTTGAAACGGATTGGCCAACACGTAGGTTTTTTTTCGAAGAAACTCACTATACGTCTCTAACAACAAATGTTCGTTTTGATCTGCCACAGAAATTGGATTCCCAATACGTACCTTCAAGGTTCGTTCTTTTTGGGTAAGTAATTCACTTGGCAACATGGCCGTTCGCATCGTATCGCTGATTTTTGCCCATCGATAAAAGCTTGGGCTGTTCCTTCCGTGGAAATAAATAGGAATAACCGGTACTTGTGCTCGTTTTACCAATTTCATGGCAGCCGGCTCCCACGGCTTATCGATCATAATGCTACCATCCTTTTGCGTAGAAACTTCACCTGCCGGGAAAATTCCCAAGGGATGACCGTCTCGCAAATGCTGTAACGCTGCTTTGAAACCGGCAATACTATTTTGCGCCTCCTTGTGGTCTTCAAAGGGGTTTACCGGCATGACGTAAGGCTTCAGAGGTTCAATTCTGTGCAACAGGAAGTTTGCGATGATTTTAAAATCCTCTCGACGTTCCAATAGTAACTTCAGCAGTAAAATGCCATCTATCCCACCCAAGGGATGATTGGATATGGTGATAAAGGGTCCTGTTTTGGGGATTCTTTTGAGGTCTTCCTCCGGAATCTCATAATCTACCTCAAATTCGTCCAAGAGCGCATTGATGAATTCTATTCCGCTGAGGTGTTTGTTCCGATCATAAATCTTGTTGCAGATCGAAATATTGAGTGCCTTCATCAAAGACCAGCCCATGAACGTGCCGAAAAAGCCAAATTTGTCGACTTTTATAGCAGTTGCAATTTCTTTAGC
>JAWWCH010000507.1:0-1720 GCA_033720575.1 Marinirhabdus sp. | reverse complement strand
TTGTGATGGACGAAGAAGAATTCGCTAGACCTGAGGCCACTAAATTTAACGATTACCTTAAGTTATTCCGTCACTTCTATTCCCCCGATGAAGGCATGGATCTAGATCGCGAAGACCTGCCAACAGACACTGAGGTTGAGGATGCCCTTGAAATGCCTATGGACACTGTGGTGCAAGATAATACAGATACAGAACTTTAGCAGTTTTGAAAAAGTATATCGTAAAAATGCCCATACTATTGCGTTGGTTCTATCCACGAAGGGTTTGGGCATTTTCGCGTAGAAATCCGGATGTCTATCTTACTTTTGATGACGGGCCAATTCCCGGGGTTACCCCATGGGTCTTAGACCTCCTCAAGGTGCATGATGCAAAGGCTACTTTTTTTTGTATTGGCGAGAATATTGAAAGGCATCCTGAAATCTATGCGCGCATTTTGGCTGAAGGTCATTCAGTGGGCAACCATTCACATACCCACCTGAGAGGCACAGCAACACCACTTGATACCTACCTATCAGATATTAAAAAATGTGATGCTACGATGCTGAAGCACCGACAGCTAAAAAATCATGGTAGCAAAGATGCTTCTGATAGTACTTTAACCACGAAATTGTTTAGACCCCCCTACGGCCGAATGACTTCAAAACAAGCCAAGGCAATTCGAAAAAAAGGCTATCAAATTGTGATGTGGGATGTGCTCAGTGCCGACTTCGACACGGAGATTTCCGAAGAAAAATGTTTACAAAATGTGCTGCAATCTATTGAAAAAGGAAGTGTGGTTATCTTTCACGACAGCATAAAGGCCGAAAAAAACCTTAGGTACGCATTACCGAAGGTTCTTGATTTCATAATTTCAAAAGGGTACGCACTGCGGTCCATTTAAATGAACAACGAATCTTAGTGCAGTAGTGTTAATCGATAACTAGATTAAACCGCTTTACAGTAGGGTCAATGTTCCTATTGTCGGTAGAGACATACACTTCAATATAATCATCAGTATCCATAGCCAACACTCCTAGCAAGGTGAAATTACCTTTACTCACACCGTTCTCGAACGTTTGCTCGGCAATAATGGAAGGGATTTGTGAACCATTCTTGTAAATAATAATGCTGTATACATTACGTGATCCATTGTTTGATCGCTCCACCGTGGCAGAACATGTGATTTTAAAGTTTCGTTCCTTCGCTCCAGTATATTTGATGCGATTATTGGTACCTCCATCGTCACTCATTCTAAAAAATGAACCTGAAGTAGTGGTCCCTTGCATTTTTACCGGCACATTATCTGTCTGCACGTCGGTCACTGTACTGTTTTCTGAAGCGAAATAGATATAACCAGTGGCAACATCATCACTTTCTGAAGGAATACCCGGACAGTTCACAGTCCATTCATTTGTAAAATTGTAGCCAGGAAACGAGCCTGAGGTATAGCCATTAACAGAAGTACCAGCTCCGGAAAACACCGTGCCGTTTACCACACCATTCCCTACGACTGGATTTGAACTTACATCTATGCCTGTCGCTCCGCTTGGCACCGTAGAAAATCCACTCACTTTTTCAACCAATCCGAAAGTCCCAGATAACGTTTCAAAAGTTCCACTATTGTTCCCAAACCAAGCTTGGTTGTTCAACAATAAGTTACCAATATTGCTATATGTAATTCCATCTGCATTATTGATATATTGGATAATATTGGCAAAAAATATTCCTAAATTTGATACAG
>JAWWCH010000506.1:0-1729 GCA_033720575.1 Marinirhabdus sp. | reverse complement strand
TGATATCTAAACCATTATCCAAATCTGATTTTTCAATTTCCGTTTGTGGTACACCTTCAAAAATGTCTAAGAACGTCTGCTCATCTAAGGTTTTAAGATCGGCCGAAGTCGACTTCCCGAATAATATAGCAGAGGCCTTCACAGCGTTTTCGTATTGCGCATCACCATGTACCGTCTTGGTCACTTCTTCGGCCAAGCGTTTTTGAAGGGTTCTGGCATGCGGAGCTTCAGCATGTTCTGCCACTAGGCTTTCAATAGTTTCCTTATCTAAAAATGTGAATATTTTGATATATTTTTCAGCATCTTCGTCACTCGTATTCAACCAATATTGGTAAAATTTATAAGGCGAGGTGCGCTTCGCGTCTAGCCAAACATTTCCTCCTTCACTTTTTCCAAACTTACTACCATCGCTTTTGGTGATCAAAGGACAGGTAAGCGCATAGCCCTTTCCGCCACCGATACGGCGAATGAGTTCGGTTCCGGTAGTAATATTTCCCCATTGGTCACTCCCGCCCATTTGAAGCGTACAGGAATGGTTTTGGTACAAATGCAAGAAATCGTAGCCTTGCACCAACTGGTAGGTAAATTCGGTAAAACTCATTCCATCGGTACCATCACCCGTAATTCTATTTTTCACCGAATCTTTCGCCATCATATAATTAATGGTGATATGCTTCCCCACATCTCTGATGAATCCCAAAAACGAAAACTCCTTCATCCAGTCATAGTTGTTCACCATGACGGCTTCGTTAGGAGCCCCTGAAGTAAAATCAAGAAAATGGGCCAATTGCTTTCGAACGCATTCTTGGTTATGTCTAAGTGTTGCTTCATCGAGCAGGTTTCGCTCGCTCGATTTCCCCGAAGGGTCGCCAATCATCCCTGTAGCGCCGCCGACCAAGGCAACCGGCTGGTGACCTGAACGTTGAAAGAAGGCCAATAGCATGATAGGTACCAAATTTCCAATATGTAGACTATCTGCGGTTGGGTCGAAACCTACATAAGCACTTCGCATTTGCTCTAAAAGATGTGCTTCGGTCTCAGGCATCACATCGTGCACCATCCCACGCCATTGTAGTTCTTCTACGAAATTCTTCAAACTCATTTTTTCGATTTTGTGCAAAGATAGACCGCTATGGGCAAACTCAAAAGCTTCGCATAAAAAATAGTACATTCGTGTCATGATATTAGTCACCGGAGGAACGGGTTTAGTAGGCAGCCACCTTTTGTATCGGCTTTTAAAAGCCGGAAAGCAGGTACGTGCAATTCATAGGAAAAACAGTTCGTTGGAAAATGTAGTAAAGGTTTTTAGCTATTATACCGATGATGCCGAATCGTTATATCAACAAATCGAATGGTTTGAAGCCAATATTTTGGATATCACCAAATTGGAACTGGCCTTCAAGGATGTAGAATGGGTCTATCACGCAGCGGCCTACGTAGACTTCAATCCTAAGAACTATCATAAATTAAAAAAAGCAAATATTGAAGGCACAGCAAATATTGTAAATCTCTGTATTGCCAATTCGGTCAAAAAATTATGCCACTTTAGTTCTATAGCTACGCTTGGTGATGTTGTGGGTGACAGCAAGATTACAGAAGAGACCTATTGGAATCCAGAAGTCAAAAACTCAGTATACGCGATCACTAAATACGGGGCTGAAATGGAGGTATGGCGCGGCACCCAAGAAGGTGTTCCTGCCGTGATCTTAAATCCCGGGGTAATCTTAGG
>JAWWCH010000505.1:0-1736 GCA_033720575.1 Marinirhabdus sp. | reverse complement strand
TGAGTACGGAAGCGGATTTGAAGGCTCAAAAATGCGTGGTAGCGAACACAACGATGTATTTAATGAAGACGGAAGTACCCAAACCAATTTTAGTGGAGGTATTCAAGGCGGAATAAGCAATGGCGAAGATATTTACTTTAATGTGGCTTTTAAGCCTGTTGCAACCTTGATTCAAGACCAAAATACCATAAATAGCGACGGTGAGAGCGTGGTGATGAAGGGCAAAGGAAGACACGATCCTTGCGTGGTACCTCGCGCCGTTCCGATTGTAGAAGCCATGACAGCTTTAGTTTTAGCTGATTTTTGGTTGCTGAATAAATTATCTAAATTGTAACACTCCAATAGTTCAAACCTAACACCTATTAACGACAGACGCACATGAAAAAATTAGCATTACACTGGCAAATTTTATTGGGAATGGCCCTTGGGGTTGTTTTTGCATTGATTATGACCAATTTCTCTTGGGGTGACGACTTTATTGCAGATTGGATCAAACCCTTTGGAACCATATTCATCAATGCCTTGAAATTGATTGCTGTGCCTTTAATTCTCGCTTCATTGATCAAAGGGGTGTCTGACTTAAAAGATATTTCTAGTTTGTCTAAAATGGGATTACGAACCATAATTACATATGTGTTTACCACTATAATTGCCGTTTCCATCGGACTTGGAGTTGTGAACCTGGTAAAGCCTGGTGCAACCATTGGTGAAGAAACCCGAGATGAATTGGTGACAGCATATGGTGGGGAAGCTGAGAAACGTAAGGTTGAGGCTCAAAACCAAAAAGATGCTGGTCCGCTACAAGCCTTGGTAGATATCGTTCCGGATAATATTATTGGAGCATCTTCAAACAATAGAAACATGCTGCAAGTGATCTTCTTTGCGATTTTCTTCGGAATTGGAATGATCCTTATACCCGAAAAAACGGCTGCGCCAGTAAAAGCGTTTATAGATGGTTTCAATGAAGTCATTCTAAAAATGATTGACCTGATCATGCTGGCAGCTCCCTATGGGGTGTTTGCTTTGCTAGCAGCTTTGGTGGTGGAAGCCCCAAGTGCCGACTTGTTCGCCGCTTTGGGTATGTATGCTATTTGTGTGGTTGTCGGTTTAGCACTTATGATAGGCGTGTATCTGCTATTGGTATGGATATATACCAAAAAATCGCCTCGTTTTTTCCTCAACGGAATGGGACCAGCGCAGCTATTGGCATTTTCTACCAGCAGTAGTGCCGCTACACTCCCTGTAACTATGGAACGTGTGGAAGAACATATTGGTGTGAAGAAAGAAGTGACCAGCTTCGTATTGCCCATTGGTGCCACCATCAATATGGACGGCACAAGCTTGTATCAAGCGGTAGCAGCTGTATTCATTGCGCAAGCCTTTGGAATGGACCTTACTTTTACGACCCAGTTGGGAATTATCGCCACAGCCACTTTGGCATCCATCGGTTCGGCAGCCGTACCCGGCGCCGGAATGGTGATGTTGGTTATTGTATTAGCGCAAGCGGGTATCCCTGAAGCAGGTTTGGCATTGATCTTTGCCGTTGATCGTCCGCTAGACATGTGTAGAACGGTGGTCAATGTAACTGGTGATGGTGCAGTTTCTATGATGGTGGCAAAATCACAAGGTAAACTAGGGGATCCTCAAGTAAAAGATTGGGACGACAACTACGCTCCAGACCGAAGTGCTTAATCCTACGGTTTGTGTATTCATGAATTTCGAGAAGAAATGGATCT
>JAWWCH010000504.1:0-1739 GCA_033720575.1 Marinirhabdus sp. | reverse complement strand
TGTATACGAACAAAATTTTCGTAGTTGTCTACGTCATAAGCTGCTTTATGAGTGTCTCTCACACGCCAAACCAAAATGGTACTGATGATAATCGGGTTTCCCAACTTGTCATTCACCTTTAACCGCTCACTGTCGAAGTTTCGTGCGCGAAGTGAAATTTTCTGTTTGGTGTAGAACGGGTTCACCCAAAACAGACCATTTTTCTTGATGGTGCCCACGTACTTTCCGAAAAGCAATAATACTCTTGAGCCGTTCGGATTCACCAAAACAAATCCAGGTAGCAGTACTAAGGATAGAAATATCACCACGCCAAACCAGGGTGATCTAAGTAAAAAAATACCGGCAATGCCTCCTATAAATAAGACTAAGAATAGAAACAACATGAGGTAGCCACTGGACGGATTTGCTATTTTTTCGTTGCTCATAATTATAAATTTAGAATGATATTAAAATGATATTAAACAAATATAATATATTTTTTTGATTTGGTGATTTTTTTTAATGGATGAAATCTTTTTAGGAATAGTATCTTTGTAGAAATATTTTTGAGATGAGATCTATTTTCACACTAATTTTGATTTTCATAGGTTGTGTTCAGCTGTCTGCAACCTCTGTTGATTGGGGCAGAACCGGCCATCGGGCGACAGGAGAGATCGCTGAGCAGTATTTGAGCAAAAAGGCGAAAAAGGCCATTGATAAATTGCTGAATGGAGAATCTCTTGCTTTTGTTTCAACATACGGTGATGAAATTCGGAGTGACAATAGGTTCAGAAAATTTGATCCATGGCATTATGTAAATTTTCCGTTCGACAGCACCTATGAAAAGACGCCAAAAAATGAAAAAGGGGACGTGTATCAAGGCATACTCTATTGCGTTTCAGTCTTAGAAGACAAACATTCCAGTGATGAGGATAAGAGTTTTTACCTTAAAATGTTGGTGCATTTTGTGGGCGACCTACATCAACCCTTGCATGTGGGCCTTGCTGATGATAAAGGTGGGAACGATTTTCAAGTACGTTGGTTCAACGAAGGAACTAATTTACATTCGGTCTGGGATACTAAAATGATTGAGGAATACAGCATGTCATATACTGAACTGGCAAAAAATGCAGATCGTTTATCAGAAGCCCAGGTAGCATTTATCCAAAATAGTAGTGTAAAGGATTGGATGTATGAGAGCAGGGATTTGTGCAAAGATATCTACGAGGCCACCGAGATTGGTGAGACTTTAAGCTATAGATACATGTACGAGTATATGGATGTGGTTCGCGGGCAACTGCAAAAGGGAGGTATACGTTTGGCAGGTCTTCTAAATACTATTTTTGGGTAATCACTTGCGCTTGGAAATAGAGTTATGGCTAATGTGCTTTTGGCGGCTACTCTTGAACCTTTTCATTTCCGCATCCCGTAGTTTTTGGTGTTTGGTTGCTCTTCCTTGAACGCGCTTTCGCCACATTCTAAAACTAGAGGCTTTAATTTCACGGCGCATGATTTCTATAACGTCTTGTTCAGATAAGCCGAACTGATATTCAATCGCTTCAAAAGGTGTGCGGTCTTCCCAAGCCATTTCGATTATTCTATCTAAGTCCCTAGCGTTAAATTCTTTGTTCATCCGTGTGGTTTCATGACGTTCATTATATACAAATATCGGTATTTATCGTATCAATCGAAAAGTTAGGTTGATTCGTGGACCAATTTCCTTTTTTGTCTTCGGAATTTGGTGTTGATAGGTATGCTGG
>JAWWCH010000503.1:0-1741 GCA_033720575.1 Marinirhabdus sp. | reverse complement strand
GGTACAAGGAAATTACCATTCCAGCTGCGGAAGACGGTGGGTATCGCACCGAGAAATCGGCACTGCATATTTGGCCAAGGGGCGAAGACATGCTCATTGCGCTTCCAAATTTGGACGGCAGCTTTACGGTAACCCTTTTCTTACCCTATTCCAATAGCGATTATTGTTTTGACAATCTTACCACTCCAGAAATGGTCACCGAATATTTCAACAAAGAGTATCCCGATGCGGTTGCTTTGATGCCGAATTTGGTTGAAGAGTATTTTGATAACCCTACCGGTCCGCTAGGCACCATTAAGTGTTCGCCCTGGAATTGCTACGGAAAAACGCTTCTTATGGGCGATGCCGCTCATGCTATAGTGCCGTTTTACGGACAAGGAATGAACGCCAGTTTTGAAGATGTGGTAGTATTTGACGAAATTTTAGATACTCATTTAAGCGAAGGCAACGAATTGGATTGGAAAGTCATCTTTGCTGCCTATGAAAAGGAACGAAAAAAAGATACCGATGCCATTGCTGATCTTGCAGTGGACAATTTCCACGAGATGAAAGAGCATACGGCAAGTCCGTTATTCCAGCAAAAAAGAAAATTGGAAACGGCTTTTGAAGCTGAATTTCCGAACGATTATTATAGCAAGTACTCATTGGTGACCTTCAATGAAGATATCACCTATGCAGAAGCGCTTCAAAAAGGACGCGCCCAAGACAAAGCCATTCTAAATTTGATCGCCGATGGTAAATTACCCGAGTACATGAGCTTACGGGAGAAATTAACGCTTGTACAAAACGAAACAGCTGCTATTTTGCACGATGATGCCGTAGTAGGAAATTTATAATACAAAAACATGGGATTAGTAGAAAACAAAGCAACACCACGAGGAGCTTATCCACACATCAAACGGGCGGGCGACTTCTTATTTGTGAGTGGAACCAGTTCAAGATTACCCGACAATTCGATAGCGGGCGCAGATAAAATAGATGAAATGGGAACCATCTTTTTAGACATCAAAAAACAGACCCGAGCGGTACTGAACAACATTAAAGATGTGTTGGCTACTGAAGGTGCCACTTTGGAAGACGTCGTGGACGTTTCAAGCTTTCTCGTAAATATGAATGACTTTGGAGGATACAACCAAGTATACGGTGAATTCTTCAGCAAAGAAACAGGGCCTGCAAGAACAACGGTAGCAGTACACCAATTGCCTCATCCCCATCTAGTGGTCGAAATAAAGGTTACTGCGTATAAACCGCAATAAAACATGAAATAGCCTGATGTTCTTAACCTTCACCGAAGCATGAAAAAAATTCAAAATTATATAAACGGCGTCTATCAAGATCCTACGAACAACGAATGGCTCGATAATTACAATCCGAGTACTGGAAGCGTCTATTCCAAGATTGCCAGTAGTAGTACCAACGATGTTGAAAATGCCTATCAGGCCGCTGAGGAAGCATTCCCATTATGGAGTCAGACGCCTATTGAAAAACGGAGCCGGATCCTGCTCAAGATTGCCGATCTTATTGAACAAAATTTAGATCGTCTGGCCCGAGCCGAAAGTGAAGACAATGGCAAACCTATTTCTTTGGCGAAGTCGGTAGATATCCCACGAGCCAGTGCCAATTTCAGATTTTTTGGAAATGCCATTACCCAATTTTCAAGTGAAGCGCACGAAAGTGTGGGTTTGAACACCATGAATTTTACCCTTCGCCAACCCTTGGGGGTTGTGGGCTGTATTTCTCC
>JAWWCH010000502.1:0-1753 GCA_033720575.1 Marinirhabdus sp. | reverse complement strand
ACCTTCTAGTTTTAGGCATCATGTGTTTCCGTTACCTGAGTTGGTTAATGAGATGTATGATGTTCGGTTGAGTGCGAGTGTTGGTCAGGTTAATACTTCGATAAGTGGTGGATTTTCTTTGCTGCTTACTGATTTGTAGGCTTTGATTTTCTGGCTCTTGTTTTTGTCTCCATTTTCTGGTAACATTTCAGAGAAGACTATTTTCTAAGAACCTACCAGGAGATCGATATGAGAACCTTTCTGTATTTGTTTGCATCGCTTATTTTTAGTGTTTTTCTGTTTTCATTTTCTCTTATCATGTTGATTCCGGTTGATGCTGAGTGTTTGCAATGCAACAGCACAGGCCGGGAATGTTGGTCGCAGTTTGACTGTGAGTTTGGTTGTTCTTGTTTGAAGCGCAACAGTGAGATTTATGGAGTTTGTTTCTAGTTTTCAACTCAGTTATTGAGAGGGAGCTACGGGGTTTGCTTTTAGTTAAAACTTTTTTATATTGTGTTATTTTACGGGTTATGAGCGTTCCTTAGCGCTCAGAATCCGGGACCGCTGTAATTTTTGGATCGATCTCCTTTTTTGCAGCGGTCTTTTTTTTTCTTTTGCTATGAAGAAATACTTTATTGTCGCGCAGTTTCCCCCTGTTTTTAATTCGACATTTTATTTTTTTGAGGCTGATAATGAGCGGTTGGCAATTGGTTATTTCAAGCAACAACACAAGGACACCTTGTATGCGGCGCAGTGTTATCGTTCCAAGTGGCATTATATTTTGGGTTGTTTACCGTTGGCAGAGTATCGTTGTTTGGAAGCCGAGCAAATGGCGATATTAAAATCGAAAATATTGCCTAACAGCCTTGTTGCTGTTGCCAAGCGGCGATTGTATTCCTTTTCCAGATTTCCCATCCGAATTTCTGAACTGCGAACTCAAACGCCCCTGGCACCCAAGCCCAAAGCCTCTTGCCCCACCAGTTCATGCTACGAAGACGGTTAATCAGTAAAGCAACGAACCAATCGTTTTCATATTTCACTTTCGAGTAGTATCGGGCTTCGAGCCATTTTTCAAAATTGCCGGCAAAGTCTACTCTAATAAGTTCTTCCCAATGTTTAAGCGCCTCAGCCCGGAGTTGCTCATAACTATCGTCATGGATTTTTCAATCTGGTGTGAATGGGAACCAATGGCCTAGCTGGAACGGCCAGACGCCGCAGCGGTCTTTGGCTTGCTGTTTTTCAATCCAGGCGGTAATGCGGTCTAGTAGTTTCACCAAATTTTGAATCCAATTTGTCTTACTGTCCAATCAATTAAGTATGCATATGCTTCTTCGGTTTCTCTGTTTAGTTGCATTCCGGAACAATCAAGCACATGATGCACTGAATGCAGAACTTCGTGAGTAAGCAGCCCGGCACCTGGCGATTCTCGAAACCAAATTAGGTGAGATTTTTCATTATCTAGTAAAAAGCATCTAGCTAAAGCATGAGGATTGCTATTGTCTTCGGCGAAGCTGCTTTCGAATAATTTATCCATTGCTTTCGCCGCCTGTTCTACAGAGCCGCCGATTCGAACAAAAATAGCGTAACTCCAAACGTCATTAACGACTTTGAATGTTCGAATTGCTGTTTTCTTTGGTTTTTTGCGGCGTGGTTTGCGTTTCTTTTTCATTAAAAAACATCCTCATCTTTAAACATGGCCCCGTCTAAGATGCTGTCAGAGTCCCAAGTGGCTTCATATGTATCTTCTTCTATTCCGGTATAGCCTTGAACTTTT
>JAWWCH010000501.1:0-1784 GCA_033720575.1 Marinirhabdus sp. | reverse complement strand
TGGTGTCTACGCCAATACCTTCGGAAATCATTTTTTCATCAGCTTCGGTTAGATCAAACAATTCATCGGTATACGTCCAAAGATCATCGATGGCTTCTTGCATCTTAGCATTGCTTTCTTCAGTACCGTCGCCCAATCGTTTTATCCAGTCTCCTGAGAAGCGCTTGTGGTAACTCACTTCTTTAATTCCTTTTTTGGCTATGGCTGCCAATGTTTCATCGGTGCTATTAGCCAAACCTTGCATTAATAATAAGTGATACACATCAAAAAGATATTGACGACCCATCACATATCCGAAATGGGTGTTGGGTTGTTCTACCAAAAGTACATTCTTGTAGTCTCGTTCTAGCCGTAAAAATGCAATGTCGTCTTCACTTTTACCTTCACCTTGAATTTTTGCCGCGTATTGGTAATAACTTCTGGTTTGACCGATAAGGTCTAGTGAAATATTGGTACCAGCGATATCGGTTTCAAGTGTGGGTCCGTGACCACAGAGTTCTCCCAGGCGTTGACCGAGAATCAAGCTATTGTCTGCGATTGATAATACGTAGTTATACAATTGTTTCTGCATTAACTTTTTTTAAAACGAAATCGAAATTAAAATCGAAATCGAAAGATTTACATATTTATTTATAATTTTTCAAGAGTGTTACCACTATTCTTATTAGTTCATCGTTTTCCTTGATTAGTAATTTAATTTCATCACTCTTCAAAATATTTGCTTTAACTTGAATGTTTAAGTTCCGTAAGGATTCGCGCAATTCCTTCAATGAAAGTCTCAACTTATTTGCGCGGTCCTTGTCTGATCCCGCTCCCGCAAATTCTCCAAAATTTAATGCTGAAGAGCACGCAGATCTAATTAGTTTCTTGGCCAAATAATCGGCTGAAAAAGATGCAGGTGGCCTATCAAATAAAATAATTACCGAAGCAGCAAAATCTTCAAAACGTCCATCTAAATCATACTTCTTCATAGTTTATTCGCACGCTGCTTCGTTTTGGATTTCAGTTTCAACTTCATCAACTACATATGTTTAACCTCATCCGGCAAATCATAAAAGGTAGGGTGGCGATACACCTTGTCTTGGGCTGGTTCAAAGAGTTCTCCATTGTCTGCCGGATTGCTGGCGGTGATATGTTTACTTTCTACCACCCAGATGCTCACCCCTTCACTTCTTCTCGTATACACGTCGCGTGCATTGGCCAATGCCATTTCGGCATCGGCGGCATGTAAACTCCCGAAGTGGCGATGTTCCAATCCGTTTTTACTTCGTACAAATATTTCCCAAAGGGGCCAATTTTTTGACATAATGTTTGTTTTAACTTGCTTTCGCTACTTTTCTATCTTCTTGTTTTTCGGCGTATGCCATTGCCGCGTCTCTCACCCATGCTCCATTTTCCCAGGCATTGACACGATCATTCATACGTTTTTTGTTACACGGACCGTGACCTTTTACTACTTGCCAGAACTCGTCCCAATCAATTTCACCGAAATCGTAATGACCGGTTTCTTCGTTATACTTAAGGTCTGGATCTGGAATGGTGAGTCCGAGTACATCTGCCTGTGGCACGGTTTGGTCAATAAACTGTTGACGCAATTCGTCATTGGTTTTGCGCTTCAATTTCCATTTCATGGATTGTTCGGTATGAATTGACTCGGCATCTGTTGGCCCAAGCATCATTAAACTTGGCCACCACCAACGGTTGAGGGCATCTTGTGCCATTTCTTTTTGCTCGGGCGTTCCGTTGCAGAGTTTCAACATTATTTCGAAACCTTGGCGCTGGTG
>JAWWCH010000500.1:0-1790 GCA_033720575.1 Marinirhabdus sp. | reverse complement strand
CCGCATATACTGTTGTTTGCCTTTTCAAAGGTGCTGAAAGAATTTCCCAATGCACGATTAATTTGCGCGGGTGACGGTCCGCTGCTAGACAGTTCAAAAGATTTGGTACAGGCCATGGGTATCGAGGCGTCAGTAGATTTTGTGGGAAGAATTAGCCACGACACATTTAAAGAATACTTACGGAATTCGATTGCCTATGTGCAACATTCTGTAGAGGCCATAGACGGAGATATGGAAGGTACACCGGTATCTATTTTAGAAGCCAGTGCCTCAGGGTTGGCCGTAATCAGTACCATACATGCCGGTATTCCAGACGTGATTGTTCATGAAAAAACAGGCTTGCTTTCTGAAGAACGCGATGCCGATACCATGACCAAGCATATGGTGCACGTATTGAGACACCCGGAAGAAGCCAAAGCGATGGGTGTTGCGGGTAAGGATCACATTCGTCAAAATTTTTCGCAACCAGCGCATCTAAACGGTTTGACCACAATTCTTACAGAAGCACGACAATAATTTGTATGATATCTGACGCCCTAATTTCAATCATCATACCCACCTATAACCGGGCCGATCTTATCGGTGAAACCCTTGATTCGATCCTGGCACAAACCTACACAAATTGGGAGGCGCTTATCGTAGACGACGGCAGTACCGATAAAAGTGATACGGTGATACACCAATACGTGAAGTCTGACACAAGATTTAAGTATTTCAAACGCCCAGCATCGGCAGCCAAAGGTGGAAACGTTTGCAGAAACATTGGTCTGGAAAAGGCACAAGGACAATTTGTGGTATTTTTTGATAGCGATGACCTGATGACAGCAGATCATCTTGCTGTTAAAATTGCTCCCCTTGCACACAACGAGCATTTAGACTTTACCATAACCAAAACCGAATATTTCAACAAGCCCGACCACAAAGAAGATCATGTATACGAACTAGAAAGATTTCCTATTACCCTCGAAAATTACCTCCACCAATACATCAATTGGCTTACGTTAGATATTTGTGTACGGTATCATGTTATTGAAGGCCTGCGGTTTAATGAAAAATTAAAGGCTGGACAAGAATTCAATTTTTATGCGAAACTTTTGGCGCGCACTACCAATGGGCAGTTTGTACCCAAGGTGGTTTCGCTACGAAGATATCACGAAGGGTCTATTCAATCGAAGCTGAGCAGCCAAATGGCCAAGCGAGAAAGTTCCTTTGTTTCAAAATGGAATACCTATATCGATCTGCAAGGTTGCATGAATAAAAAAGAGAAAAAAGCTTTGTTGTTCAATTGCATCAAGAGTGTAATTCGTCTAAAAGGTGTGCCAGAAGCCTACACGTTCCCATTGCTTTTGGAAACCTTTAAGGTGTTTGGTGGGAAAGGCGTATATTTTCTAGGGTATTTGCTTACAAAGCCTTTCAAAAAAGAATATTTCTTTATCCAGAAACTGTACCGTCTTGATAATTCTAGCGGCAAATTTAATTAAGAAGTGACGGAGACCTCTTCAATAAGACACTGATTAAATGTACGGGATTTAGAGTACCTTTACCTTAGAAACGCAATCGGTGAATCGTATTTCCATCATCATACCCACCTTTAATCGGGCCGATTTAATCGGAGCAACTCTAGATTCCATCTTGGCACAAACGTATCCTTATTGGGAAGCCCTGGTCATAGACGATGGAAGTTCCGTCGATCCCAAATCTCTTGCAGGCGTTACACAGCGCACAATCATCAAAACAAAGCGGCGTTTCTCTGAAATTGCTAAGGGCTTTCCCGAAAAGATTCAAACCTT
>JAWWCH010000499.1:0-1802 GCA_033720575.1 Marinirhabdus sp. | reverse complement strand
CCCGCATTATAATTTGCGGCCACACCATTCACCCTAAGATCATCAAAAGAAGTTCTCGCATTTTCCTGTAATCCCGGTGCCTGTTGTGATAATTGATCAACAATAACGTCGTCAATGCTTCGTCCTGGCCCTGCCACCGAAATATATCCATCTGCAAATTCTTGAGCAGCAACCAATCCTATGGTTGCACCTTGACTGTGACCTAACACAATAATTTTAGAGAATGCATCTGCACGCTCAAAATAGGATACAACATCTCTAGCATCTTTGATAAAATCTTCGAAGCTTATGCCTTCTTCATTTACGTTCCGTTCTTTCATTTGCTTGACAATGCGCTTGTCATATCTAAAACTGGCAATGCCTTCTTTGTATAATCCTTCTGCGAGGTACTTCAACGAATTGTTCTTCATCATCATCTGGTTGCCATTTCGATCTGTGGGTCCTGAACCTGCTATAATGATTACCAAAGGCAATTTTTCTTCAGAATCAGGAGTCATTATAGTTCCATCTATAAAAGGGCTTACGCTAATATCTTTGGATACAAATGTTTCGTTTTGCGCAAATACCATGCTGCAGGTGAAAAAGATGAGCAGGCTTATTGTATTTTTCATAGTTCTTTGTTTTGAATGTATCGTTGTATGATAGAACGTGCTTCTTCGGGTTTTTGTGTGCCTATTAAGGTCTTTTTTCCATCTTTAAATACAATTTGAATTCCTTTATTTCCTTTTACATTGTATGCTTTCCCATGTTTACTGAACGTAAGGCGGTATCCCCACCCACCATATTCTGTTAAAGCATTATACTGGCGAACATATATTTTTTTGATGTCGTTCCAAGGTATATGTTTTAATTGTCTTTGAAACGGCCAAAAGCCATAATGCACACCTTGTTCGTTAATTCGAGTTTCTAATTTTAGATAAAAGCTAATTAAGACGATGACTCCTAATGAAATAAGACCAAGAATCAGGGCTATAAAAGTTTCAGTGGTATTTAGATTTTCTTGAAGTACTGTCCAAATTGATATGGCCATCGTGGCGAGTATCATGAGCATTACTAAACGAAACCACCATTGATCAAAACGCTGTATTTCATTAAAAACTCTCATATCACGTATGTAAGGTCCCGGCGTTCACTACTGGTGTGGCATCTTTATCGCTACACAGAATCACCATTAAATTGCTTACCATAGCAGCTTTGCGTTCTTCATCGAGGTGGATCACATCCTTTCTGCTCAATTCGTCAAGCGCCATTTCAACCATACTCACGGCACCTTCAACAATCTTATGGCGAGCCGCTACAATCGCTGTTGCTTGTTGTCTTTTTAACATCGCGCTAGCAATTTCATTCGCGTAAGCGAGATATCCAATACGAGACTCTAACACCTCGATACCTGCAATCGCTAGGCGTTCTTCCAATTCACTTTCTAAGGCTTCGTTTACTTCAGCCATGCTAGAACGCAGGGTGATGTCTTCATCGGTGCCTTCATCTGCAAAATTATCATAGGGATATTTGCTGGCCAATTCACGTACGGCCGCATCGGTCTGTATACGAACAAAATTTTCGTAGTTGTCTACGTCATAAGCGGCTTTATGGGTGTCTCTTACCCGCCAAACTAAAATGGTACTAATTATAATCGGGTTTCCTAGCTTGTCATTTACTTTTAGCCGCTCGCTGTCAAAGTTTCTTGCGCGAAGCGAAATTTTTTGTTTGGTGTAGAAGGGATTCACCCAAAACAGACCATTTTTCTTGATGGTGCCCACGTACTTTCCGAATAGAAGTAATACTCTTGAGCCGTTCGGATT
>JAWWCH010000498.1:0-1805 GCA_033720575.1 Marinirhabdus sp. | reverse complement strand
CCTTATTCTCTAAATTATGGCAAAGTAAATACAATCCAACAGGGCCAATTAAATTTGCCCTTGGTCTGATCCTTTTAGGCTTAGGATTTGGAATTTTGGCCTACGGTTCAATTGGTATACCTCTTGGAGCTAAAACAGCTGCCGTGAGTATGATTTTCTTGATTTTAGCCTACTTATTCCACACCCTTGGAGAATTGTGCTTGTCACCGGTAGGACTTTCATATGTGAGTAAATTGGCTCCTTTGAAATTAGTCGGTTTAATGTTCGGTGTTTGGTTCGTTGCAAACTTTATCGCCAACTTGGCTGCTGGTATTACAGGAAGTTATATCGACCCCATTGTGGAACAGTACGGAATGTCTACCTTCTTTATGATATTTACATTAATTCCGATTGCAGCAGGTATTATTCTGATACTATTGAATAAGACCATGCTTAAAATGATGCACGGAATTCGATAAACCACACAATTAAATGTGATAAAAAACGTTCCCATAGTGGAACGTTTTTTGTTATATATGTCTAAAATGTACAGGCACAACAAAAGTCTGACTAAAAAAGAAATACTATGAAAAGTTTAATCTTTTGCACGCTACTGCTCGTCATGGGTGCTATGACGGCCCAGGAAATTAATTGGATGAGTATGGAAGAAGCATTAGAGGCCCAAAAAACGGAGCCCAAGAAAATTATCATGGATGTGTATACCAAGTGGTGCGGTCCGTGTAAGTTGTTAGATAAAAATACCTTCGGTGACCCACAAGTTGCTGCGTTCATCAATGAGAATTATTATGCAGTAAAATTTGATGCCGAAGGCACCGAAAAGATCAATTATCAAGGATTTTTGTACACCAATCCGAATTATCAAGAAGGGAGAAAGGGAAGAAATTCACAACATTTGTTCGCACATGCCCTGAAAATAACGGGGTATCCAAGTTTGGTGTTTTTCAGAGATGACGGTTCGCTAATACAAGCCATTTCGGGATACCGAACTCCGCAACAACTGGAAATCTATTTGAAAATGATTGCGAACGATGATTACAAAAAATTAACCACGGCAAGTGCGTGGGAAGCATATCAAGAAAACTTTAAAGGTACCTTTAAGTAGTTGTTTTTTAGTTAAGTGTTTCGGCTATTTTAAGTGTAAAGGCTCCCTTTGTACCCGTATGGTGAAAAGGGAGTTTTCTTTTGGTGCAAGTTGCGCTCCAGCGATTCACATAGCTGGTATAATTACTTCCATCGGCAAGAATCATCCTAGGATTGAGGGTTTCAATTAATCGATCTAGATTTATTTTAGGACTTTGAATTAGAAGTACAATGGGCTGTCGTATCTCGGTGTTGTATATTCCTAAACTATCAATCACCATAATATCAGTACCATCAAAAGCAAAAAGAGATGGAAGTTCATTAACAGAAGTAGTTGCAATCCCCGTTGCAGTTCTATAGGGGGTAAGGGGGTATTTGTTGGCTGTCGCCACTGTATCATCAGTTAAGACCGTAAGTGCGGTTCCTTGCTTTACTCCAATTAGCGACGTTCTGTTCACGTGAAACAGCACCAATTCATTATACATATAATTTTTACGGTCAATTTGCATTACGGTGAGATATAGTATAATAGATAGCAATGCTGCAAATACTGCTGTTTTGGTTTTTTGCTTCCAAAGCCCGACTGCGGCAAATATCACTACGTATAGGGCGATAAGCTTTGCCCTTGAAAAAGGAATTTCAGTAAATAGAAAGGAATCTTGCTTTGCAACCCACCTAATAAATTGGTTCAGCAGTTCAATCGAGAGACTAAACCCGTCTTCTAT
>JAWWCH010000497.1:0-1807 GCA_033720575.1 Marinirhabdus sp. | reverse complement strand
TTCTTTGTTACCGGTTTTTGTTTATCGGATAGTTTTGATTTTTTTGGTTCTTTGACAAATTTTGTGAACTATCCAGAATTCGCGAGAATTCGAATTCTCATATGTTCAAAATTCGGTATAGCAAATGATATCCGTTTCAGGTATCGGATCACGTTATTAAGCCCTTCAGTTGTCGCATTCGTAATTCGAAGTTCGACGTAATTTAGAATATAGTCTATCCAATTACAGAGGGTTTTGAGAAACTTGTTCCAGTGTTTGTTTTGTAAAAACCGGGCATCTTCAAGCCATTGTTCAATGTGCCAACGCGCCTGCTCTTTTGTACTGCAAAATTCGAAAGTATAGTGAAAACTGTTCCTGAGTTGATACATTTCTTCGAGTTCAGCACATTGATTAAAAGCGTTTTGTAAGATTTGTTTTTCGGCATCCGAACACTGATGGTTCCTTTTGAAAAGAATCCACTTTAGCTTTTTAAAAGAAGCCACTTCGGGAGCTTTATGCCGAAGGCTTTTTCGATAACTATCCAGGGCTTCATTCAATGCCTTGACGACATGGAAATAATCAATTACAATCTTAGCTTGTGGAAAACATGTGCGAGCGACCAGAATATACGGTTCCCAAATATCACAGCTAACCACTTCAATTTGTTGGCAAAATTCTAAACCTAAAGACTGAAAATGTGCAATGAGCGTTTCTTTCTTTCGATTGGGTAATATGTCTAATTGGATACCGCGATCAAGATCAGTCAAAACACAGCAGTAGTCAGCTTTGCCTTTACGATGGGCCAATTCATCTATACCGAGTTTGCGAACTTGGGCATAGCGCTCTTTCAACTTGAGCTGTTTTTCCGCTTCTGAATAATAGAGACGCTCAACAGTCTTGTGACACATATTTACCAACGCCGCAACTTCGCAGAAAGGTTGTTTGGCGCATAAATCAAATATCCATTTTGCCTGGCGCTTTGTATAGCTCTTATGAGGATCAACCCAATCAAACTTTTCCATGAAGTAACGGTTACAAGCAATACATACAAATTGGCGCTCGCTTATATGCAGCCAAACTTCTTTGCCCGATATATCCAGGTCACGGATTTCTCGGCTGTAAGATTGATTCGTAATACTTGTCGGCTTCTGACAAACAGGGCAGATCGCAGAACCCGATTCACTATGGCAATATACATCAATACGCTTTGAATAAGTTTCTACTCGATCTATCTTGATCTCAGGTAGCGACAATAGGCGTTCGTAAAAATGTGATTCTGTCATATGTTAATATTTCACAAAATTTGTCAAAGAACCAAAAAAATATAGCGATTGGCCATTTTTTTTTCGAGGCTTATATTTCAAATTTGGAAAACGATAGTTATGGTGTCTCTAAAACAGCAACTAAATTAAATGGAGTTAAAACAGTGAAGCAAAAAGCAACCAATGTTTTCTGGCACGCGGGAAATATTACGAAAGAAGATCGCGAGCGGCTGAACAACCAGCGCGGTGTGTGTGTCTGGTTTACAGGACTTTCCGGTAGCGGAAAATCCACCATCGCTAATGAAGTGCAGAATATGCTTTTCGAACGAGGCAATCTAACCTACGTGCTGGACGGCGACAACATTCGTCATGGCCTTAATAAAGATCTGGGGTTTTCCCCGGAAGACCGTACGGAGAACATCCGCCGCATCGGTGAGGTGGCAAAATTATTTGTGGATGCCGGGATTGTGGTTTTGACGGCATTTATCTCCCCTTACCACGAGGACCGCTTTGCCGCCCGCAACCTGATGAAAAGCGGCCAATTTTTGGAAGTCTATGTGGAATGC
>JAWWCH010000496.1:0-1813 GCA_033720575.1 Marinirhabdus sp. | reverse complement strand
GCCATGGCCAACTTCGCCGGAGGTATGGCCAAGGGCTTTGCCAAAGGCGCGATATTTAACGCCGTTATGGCAGGAGCTAGCTATCTGGCCTCTGGAGCAGGGCAACAACCGGCTGAAGCTATGGCGTCAAATTCTGCAAAAGAGGTAACTAGCGAGCATGGGACTAGTGATACGGATGGTCATACAAATTCAGGAAGTTACGGAAGACCTTTAAATGAGAGTGAAAGAGCCGCTCTCAGTAAAGATTTAGATCAAATGAATGAAAGAGTTAGTAAACTTGATAATTTTAAGACGCATGAAAAAGCTGCGGAGTGGTTGCATGACAATGCTTTGAGCTTAACTGAAACCCATGGGGCTGAGTTATATGCCAGAATTTATGAACACGCAGGGGAAGGATTTTCGATAGGCAAAATTACAACTAGTTTTCATACAGGAGAAGTATCAGTCGAGGCAATGAGTTTATCTAAGTCATTCAAACTATTTCCTGAACGAGCTGCTGATTGGCATACCCACCCGTCTGAGGGGGCTGCCAATTTTTCTGCTGGAGATTACTCAGGTGCATTTGACCGTTACGTAAGTTTTAAAGATTATTATCGAGATCCGGGACTAAGGCACTATGATGGCAGGGCCGCATGGAAGGCATTCGGACATAGCCCGAGATCCCCCGCTGCACCTAAAATGCCAATAGAGTTTGGGGATAAGTATTCACGATGTATAAAAGGGGGCTGCTAATGAAAGCGTTAATATTCTTTGTTATCTCGTTATTTCTAAGTTTGTCTATAAGCGCAACTTTACCGGAGATAAAACAGAATCAGGTAAGTTTTTTTGAGCTCAATAATAATCCAGCTAAATACAATGAAAAGTTAATAGATGTCATTGGTGTACTGAGCGTCCAGGATGGGGAGGCCTTCCTTTGCGAAACGATGGACGACTGTTTGTCATGGAGTAAATCTCGTATTGGACTTGATCTACCTTCTTTAGATAAAGCATCTTTGGGTGGATATAAAATGTATGACTCTTGTCATGTAATAATAATTGGAAAATTTCTCTACGATTCTAAAGAAGGGAGTCGCTTTTTAAAGGGTAATTTGAAGTCAGGTGAAATGCAGATTGGTTTATCTGTTTCGAGAGTTGATTATCATAAATTTAACAAAAACTGTGCTGTTTGGAATAATTTTGTTGAAGGGTATTCAATTGATGAAAGAGCAGAGCGTTTGAGAATTTTGATAGATAATATGAGAAATAGAACGCGCTGAGATTTTTCTATCAGGGTTATTGGTTTTTGAAGCGATAAAAGTCGTGGAGCTGAGTGGTGTATTTTAGGTATGAAAATGAAAAAATTATTTTTGTTTATCGCTGCTTTGATTTTTGCATTGAACGTACAAGCCGATACTGTTGCCAAGATTGAAAAGATTTTGATGTATGAAGGCGGTAACCTGGTTTATATCTACCCGGTGGGTGGTGTACAAAATAAACCGGCTTGCCATGGCGCTAACGGTGATTACTTATCATTTAGTATGGCCCGCCCGATGGCGAAAGAATATTTAAGCGTACTGATGATGGCGTTTGCTATGCAGAAGACAGTAGAGTTTAGAACGTATGCAAATTGTGTCGATCAGTCGGTATCTGACACAGTAATGTACTTTACCGTGCTTGGTTAAAAGGAATTAATAAATGGCCGTTTTGACAGCAGTAATGAATTTGGTGAAAAAGTATATTAAAAGCGCACTGTTTATATTCGCGCTATTGATGTCTGTTAATGCTGCGGCCAATGTCACGGTTCAGGGCGAGGTGGCGCGATTATACCCTTCTG
>JAWWCH010000495.1:0-1818 GCA_033720575.1 Marinirhabdus sp. | reverse complement strand
CTTTTCCAGCCAGCTTTTTGATTGCTTTTGTGGAGTCAATGATACGGGTTTCAATATTGTGGATGCCATTTCTTCGCGCTCGGCGTTTTAGTTCGTTGAGCTTGTTTTGGTAGATGTCCATGGATACCACCTGACCTTTATTGTCCATCAAGGAAGCTATGTGCAACGATTTTCCGCCGGCGCCGGCACAAGCGTCTACAATTCGCATCCCCGGTTTAGGGTCTAAAACTGCTGCTACGCGTTGTGAAGAGGCATCTTGTACTTCGAACCAACCATTTTTAAAAGCTTCCGAAGTGAACACATTGGCACGCTCTTTTAATTGCAGTGCGTAGGGGTAACCCTCAATCGGTGCCGTTGGGATGTCTAAATCGAGCAAGGCATTTTGAACGTCTTTCAATGTTGCTTTCAGCGGATTCACCCGTAAGATTACATTGGCTTGGTGGTTAAGGGCTGCAATTTCCTTTTCCCATATTTTTTGCCCAAGTTCCTTGACTCCACGTTCATCCAGCCAATCAGGAATCGATTCACGAACGGCCCGAGTTTTTATGGCTTCATCAAACCTCCCTTTAATACGTCGGGTAGGGGTTTCTTCAAACTGCGGCCAGTCAGGTATTTTTATTCCGTTGAGCGTAGCCCAAACGGTAAATAAACGAAAGAGATTCGGTCTACTGAATGGTTCCTTGACATCGGCAATCTGCGCATAAAGGCGCTTCCAACGAACAATGTCGTACGTAGTTTCGGCAATAAAACTGCGGTCACGTGCTCCCCAGCGCTTATCACGTTTTAAGGTATTTCGTAAGACCTTGTCTGCCTGCTTGTTTTCATTGAAAATTTCATGCAATGAATCTATGGTGGCGAAGACGAGGTTTCTGTGTAATTTCATGGTGTCTAAATTGGGTGCAAAGGTACTACAATCGCTTCATTTTGATTACTTTTGCGCAAACTATTTACAATGCGGTTCTTCTCCCTATTTTTAATACTTTTTATATGTGTTTCCTGTGCTTTTGATTCTGAAAAGGAGTTCACAGAAGTTACCATTGAACGGGTGTTCACCGATAGCTTAAGCATCAGAGCCATTGCCCCAATTTCGTATGACGCGGTTTGGTTTGCGGCAAATAACGGGCGTGTCGGACTCATTGACGGAACCACACCTAAATTAGCGACCATCCATTACGAAGATTCGGTACTTGCATTTCGCTCTGTAGCCGCTACCTCCAAAGCTGTTTTTGTGTTGAGCATTGCTAATCCGGCCGTTCTCTATAAAATTGGGGTTACCGATAGGGTGGCCACGCGAATTGATGAGGTGTACGTAGAAAATGGTGAAAAGGTGTTTTATGACGCTATGGCCTTCTGGAATGATCAAGAAGGGATCGCCATGGGAGATCCTACCGATGGGTGCATGTCTATTATCATTACCAAAGATGCAGGTGAAACGTGGACCAAGGTGCCTTGCGATAAACTTCCTCCAACGTCTAGCGGTGAGGCAGCCTTCGCGGCAAGCAATTCAAATATTGCACTGGTGGGCAATCACGTTTGGATTGTTTCCGGTGGAAAACGAGCAAGGGTATTTCATTCGGCAGATAAGGGAAATAATTGGGAAGTGTTTGAAACGCCTATGATTCAAGGAAAAGCAATGACAGGAATTTATAGTGTCGATTTCTTTGATGAAAACACAGGGGTTATTTTTGGCGGGAATTGGGAAGATCAATCTTATAACGAAGGTAACAAAGCCATTACTCGCGATGGTGGCAAAACTTGGAAGCTGTTGAGCAACGGTTCGGGTCCGGGCTATCGGTCATCGGTCCGATTTGTGCCTGG
>JAWWCH010000494.1:0-1819 GCA_033720575.1 Marinirhabdus sp. | reverse complement strand
CATGCTACCACGACTTCTCCTAGAAAGGTTTTGGCAACCTCCGGGTCATTTTCTCGGTATAACTTTGATTTGTGACTGGGGTATACACTGACACCACTAGCCGAAATAAAATGGGTAATCTGATGATCTATTTCCTGAAGTGTGTCAAACAGCAAATTAGCCGTTTGCGTACGACTCTCTAATATTACTTTTTTGTAGCTTTTGGTCCAACGTTCTCCAATACTTGCACCGACCAAGTTAATTATTGCAGTTACGTCTTTGAACGCATCAGAATCGATGACCCCGTTTTCAGGATCCCAAAAAAAACCACGGTACCCTTTTTTATGTTCTATTTTCTCCTTACTCGTGGTAAGGTAATTTACGTCAATATCGGAGTCTAGAAGCACCTTCGTAATCTGAGTGCCAATAAGTCCGGTAGCACCGGTTATCAATAACTTCATAATCTCTTTTTCTAGCTGTATAAATATACGTGGCAAAGGCGATTCTGCCAAGGGATTAACGCAACATTAGTACTTTGTACTGGAGATATTTGATATGGGCCGACTTAAAGTATATTACGCCCTGTTACTACTTGTTTTCGTGGCACGCAGCATTTCTCTTTTTCCAGGTGGTCCTGGCAATCGCTCAACGAAAAAACCAACAGCTTGCATAGCTCTTCGAACGCTTCCTTTGGCAGCATAGGTAACCAGTACTCCCTTATCTTTTAACGCATTGTGCATGCGTTTAAAAATGGCTTCGGTCCATAATTCGGGTTGCACCCTAGCGCCAAACGCATCAAAATAGATAAGGTGATATCGGTCAAGATCTGAAATGTCAGAAAATAATTGCTTTCGTTTTTCAACTTGAAAAACCGGACTCAATGGTACGGCATCTTCCCAAGTAGCAAGATGCAAGGCATCAAAATACGCCTGCGGAAGCGAAGAAAGTTCAGCGTAATTAAGTTTTGACGTTTCTGCTTCCAACACTGGATAAGCTTCTACCCCGGTATACCGACAATTTTGTTGCATCTTTTGGCATTCGCCGTAGGTAAGTAACGCATTTAGACCGGTGCCAAAACCAATCTCCAAAAGGTGTAATTCGTCAATGCTATTTTGTTGCAATACATGCCGAAAGCCTGCCTCGATAAAGACATGCTTGGCTTCGGCCAAGGCACCGTGTTTAGAATGGTATTGTTCATTCCAATCTGGAATATGGATGGTAGTAGAACCATCTCCAGTAATCAGGAACTCACGTTTCAAAAGTTATTGCTTTTCAGCGAGAAGCACACCATCTGCAGTAAATGACAAGGTGCGCTTAGGTTCAGTGATTTTAGCGATTTCTTCAGGAGATTCGCCGCCATCTTCGGCAAAATGACGCTGGTCTTCAACGCTCATTTCGTCAATAAATGCTTTTCCTCGCATCACTACTTCTTCACCCGCAATGTCTTTCGGCATAAAAAATCCGTAATCCTTGAATTTTACCATGACCTCTTCATCACCCATATCCACACGCATCCAACAACCTTTGTTTTGGCAAACACTGTTCACTTCTGCTGCAAATTTTACGTTTACCGTGTCACCTGGCTTTAAGTTCTTATACGTTTCCAGCATTTCTTGCTGAGACATCACCTCTGTGTCTGTGATCTTCTCCCCGAAATGCTGATAAGCCATTTCTTGCGAAACCTCAGCGGTATCTGTAGTGGCTACTTCTGTGTTCTCTTTGTTTTTATTATCACAATTTGTGAATAGAGCTATGGCTAATAGGGCTAGAATAATCTGCTTCATGGTACGTTTTATTTAAAGTATAGTCTAATAAGATAGTGCAATTTTAAGAAATATTT
>JAWWCH010000493.1:0-1835 GCA_033720575.1 Marinirhabdus sp. | reverse complement strand
GGTCCTGCCTCACCAATCCATCCACAGTCGGCTTGGGGTGGAATACTGTATCCAATATGTTGCAAGGCATAGAGGGTGCTCATGGCCACATGTTTAATACCATCCTCATTACCCGTAATGATACATCCACCTACTTTTCCGTAGAAATAATATTGCCCTTTCTTATTGCGTTTGCCACTCTCAGCATATAAGCGTTCAATCAATTTGGTGGCAATGGAAGATTTTTCGCCCAACCAAATGGGTGTTCCAATAACCAAAATGTCTGCCTCCTCTACTTTCTTCCAGATTTCGGGCCATTCGTCCTTTTCTGCACCATGTTCGGTCATGTCATGATACACGCCATAGGCAATATCGTGATTCACCAAACGAAGATATTCCACCGCAACCCCTTCCGAGCGCATAATGTTTATGGACACATCCATCAGTGCTTTGGTATGGCTCATTCGGGGAGTGCGCTTCAAAGTACAATTTATATAAAGCGCCTTTAATGTACTGAAATCGGGTGATTGTGCCATTCTAATGCAATTTTTATCAAGATACTAAAAAATGGACAGAAGATTTAGAAGAATATGCGAAAGGCCGCATTGGAGGTAAAGGGCAGGGCGCGATCATTGATTCGATTTACATTTTGGTCATCATCCAACGTAAAATAGCTACGAACATGGTTTTCACGGTCTAGCAGGTTCCAAAAGGAAATACCTGCCAGCGCTCTCACTTGTTTCGATATTTGAAAACTATACAGCACAGAGGTGTCTACTCGCACATAGTCTTTGATGCGCTCTGCATTGGGAAATGCGTAGTTTATACTTCCGTCAGTCACTGGATTGGTTCGGTCTGGAGCAGTATAGGGCTTTCCAGTGTGCCAATTTAGCCCCAAAGCAACATCAAATTGCTTCCATTTGTAATTGCCACCTGCGTTTAGGGTGTGGGTAATATCTAGGTTGTTATGGAATACTGTAGGTTGTAGCTGGTCAAAGCGATACCGATTGTCTGCGTACGAATAACTGAGCCACGTGGTGACGGCATTGAACTTTTTGTTCAGGAGCATGTCTACCCCCTTTACGGTATAACTTCCAATATCGCTTAAGTTTTCGAATTGGTTCTGAAATCCCTGGCTCTGGGCGGTAATGCCATCTACCTTTTTGAGATAGGGTTCTATATTAATCAGTAGCCTATTCTTATGAAATGACAAACCAATAGAAGATTGCTGACTTTGTAATAGCGGAATCCTATTCGGATCGCTGAGCTGCCATCGTCTGTTCTCAACGCCCAGAAAATCTTTTTGCAAATCGATGACCTGTGAGGTGTTCTGACTTTTTAATTCCCCAAGCAACTCTATGGTAAAATGATCGAGAAATCGATGGCTCAAGCTAAGTCTGGGCTCTACAAACGTTGTATTGAACTTATTGTAGTGGTTGGCGCGTACACCGATGTTTATGTTTGTGTTCTTGTCTTGGGATAGATACTCTAACACTGCGAATCCACTGTTGCGACGCATTACATTTTTTTCTTCACGAAAAAATAAGGGGTTATCAATTTGTTGCAGGTCTGTAATCCCTGTTTCTACAAATTCATATCCCACCGTGAGCGAAGTTTGTTGAAACGGAATATAGGTGGCCTCCAAAAAGACACTCGTTTCTTCTACCGTATTTTCTTGATCTAATCGTTGATCGTTTGCAACATCTGCGTTGGTTGCATTTAATTTGTACGAGGAGGCAGTGGCTAATAGTTTGGTCTGAAAGGTTTCCGTCCATGTTCTTTGGTGTGTTGCACCAGCAGCCAAAGTGTGTTGTTGTAGACCGCTATTCAATATTCTACTATCGGGAAGAGGCATC
>JAWWCH010000492.1:0-1840 GCA_033720575.1 Marinirhabdus sp. | reverse complement strand
CGTTTAGCTGACTTACAGCAGTGTTCGCTTTGTGATCGTACACATATTCTACCAAACCGGTTGCATTATAGCTTGAAATGACCAAATCTTTAATGGTTGGAAGTGTTTTTTTGAGTGCATGACCGTCTCTTTCAATTGCACTTTCCAAAAACAGTGGCAGTGTAGGGTATCTTCGATGCGTATATAACATTTGGTGAAGAATTCCATTAAACTCCTCCTTGTTCAAGTATGTTTTGCTGCCATCGTCTAGGCCAACCTCGAGTGGTTCTTCATCCAAAGACTTTTGAAACCTTAGAAATCGATTTTTTAAGTCAGGGTAGGCAGCATTGCAGTTGGGATCAGTGGCACAGTCGTCTAAAAGCGCAAAGAGACTTTGCCTGTAATACAAAGGCATGGTACCTTGGGTTGGGGTTCCAATAGGTACTGCAGAATCGATTATTACTGACCGAACGGTAATGTCATATTTTTCAGCTTCTCGCAAAAAATGCTGGATGGCCATGGTACCATAGGAGATTCCGAAGAGATTATAGGTATCGTAGGGCAGTTGTTGGGCCAGAAAAGCGGCGTCACGCGCCAAGTTGTTCATGCCGTAGCGATTGTAATCAATTCCCGCTGCCTCCATAGTTTCGATACATTCGGCATAGCGCCGGGTTTGTTTTTCATAAAAGGTTTCAATAGAAAGATCATCCATAAGATCGGCCCATGCCTCTGTTCCCAACTTTTCACACGGAAGTGGTGTAGAATAGCCGGTACCACGATAGTCATATAAGATGATATCTCTTTCGCTTCGCAAAGGCATATTCACATACAGTGCGGCATCCTGAATTTCAGGTATTCCCCAGCCACCGGCAAAAATGATTACGGGATCACCTTTAAATTCAGTATTATCCGTTTTCAAAATCACATACGCAATTTTGATTTTTCGTCCGTCTGGCGTATCATAATTTTCCGGTACGGTGAGTTGACCAAATTCTGTATTTGGAAATTTGGACACGAATGAACAATCGTCTAAAAAGCATTCCAATTTTTCGATGGCCCCTACCTCTTGGGCGCGAACTTGCAGAAGCACACAGCAAAACAAAAAACACAAAACGGTTTTCATAACAACTTGGTTAGCAGTTTATTCATTAAATATAAGATATATAATAATATCTTGAAATAGCCTCATATCGATTTGTGTTATATTATGCTAATTTAGAAGTACTCGATTTCACAATTGTATGAACATTGAATACGCCTTAATTTTTTGTTATAATTTATGACAAGCTCTTTTATACGCTGTAAAATTTCCTACGTTTGTTCTATGAGAAACGTCTTACTTTTTTTAGCACTTACCATCATCTGTTCTACTTTTTCTTTGGCTCAAGAAGCTTCTTCTGCATCAGCGGCTGCGATTTTAGCCGAAGCGAATAGCAGTATCAGTAATGGTGATCGAGAAAAAGCCAAAGAACTGCTTGAATCGCTTCGCGGACTTACACTAACTGATTACCAACAATACGAATTGCAGCTTCTGTTGCGACAATTGAGCAAACACCAAGTCGCACTTGTTTATGAAATCATCAATTTCCAAGAGGCATATCCCATTCAAAAATCATGGAATAGCCTGGCATTGGAATACCAACATAATATTGGAAAACAGACCTTTTTGGGCAGAGCGACTTATAGCGATCGGTTTTTTGCAGATGCTGTGTTGTACGAAATAGACGCGTATCCGGTCTTTTCTGAGAAAATGTATGCCTATGTTTCTTTGGCGGCTTCGGAAGGGGAGTTCTTTCAAAAGTTAGGAGCCTCAGCATCGGTTTTCTATAATCTGGGGAAGGGTTTCGAATCTGAAATCGGG
>JAWWCH010000491.1:0-1843 GCA_033720575.1 Marinirhabdus sp. | reverse complement strand
TAAAATCTGTTATTTATTAATAAGTTAACAAATAAATAAGGGGGGTGTGCTTAAAAAAAGTTTATTTTTGCCGGGTATTAATTAAACTTATATAAAAGTTCATATGTCTACCTTAAGATTTCATGCCATTAAAGAAACGTTCAACCGTCCGGTTATAGACGTTCAAGAACCAGAACGACGTTCATCGATTTTTGGAGCGAATGTGTTCAATGATGCCGCCATGCGTCAGTATCTTACCAAAGATTCCTATAAAAGTGTGATGGATGCCATTGAAAACGGTTCAAAAATAGATCGTAACGTGGCCGACCATATTTCAACAGGAATGAAAGAATGGGCTATCAGTAAAGGTGCCACCCACTACACCCACTGGTTTCAACCGTTAACCGGTACCACGGCTGAAAAGCACGATGCCTTCTTTGAAACCACAAGTGATGGAAGTTCCATCGAGAAATTTGGTGGTGGGCAATTGGTGCAACAGGAACCAGATGCGTCAAGTTTTCCGAATGGAGGAATAAGAAATACATTTGAAGCACGAGGATACACAGCATGGGATCCTACTTCCCCAGCATTCATCTATGGAACAACCTTATGTATACCTACGGTATTTGTTGCATATACGGGCGAAGCGCTAGATAATAAAACACCTTTACTGCGCGCACTTCAGTCTGTAGATCAAGCAGCAACTGCGGTGGCGAAATATTTCGACAAAAGCGTGACTAAAGTAAATCCTACCTTGGGTTGGGAGCAAGAGTATTTCTTGATCGACAAAGCTTTGGCTAAGTCGCGCCCAGACATAAATTTGGCTGGAAGAACGCTTTTAGGACATGCTTCTGCAAAAGGACAACAGCTAGACGATCACTACTTCGGGTCCATTCCACGTCGGGTTCTCGATTATATGCGTGATCTGGAAACCGAATGTATGTATTTGGGTATTCCTGTAAAAACAAGACACAACGAGGTAGCTCCAAATCAATTTGAGTTGGCTCCTATTTTCGAAGAAACCAATCTTGCAGTAGATCACAATTCATTGCTCATGGATGTGATGAGCAAAGTGGCCGATAGACACAATTTTAAAGTACTCTTTCACGAAAAACCATTTGCCGGAATTAACGGTAGTGGAAAACACAATAACTGGTCTTTGGCAACCAATACCGGTGTAAACCTCTTGGGGCCAGGAAGTACGCCCATGAAGAATCTACAGTTCTTGACGTTCTTCATCAATACCATTAAGGCGGTAAACGATTACGAAGAGTTGCTACGAGCGGCCATTGCCAGTGCGAGTAATGACCATAGACTTGGTGCAAACGAAGCACCACCGGCGATTATTTCAGTTTTCATCGGTTCTCAGCTAACTGCTGTGTTGGACGCACTCGAAAAGTTGAAACAAGGAAAATTGTCTCCAGAAGACAAAACCGATTTAAAGCTAAATGTGGTAGGTAAGATTCCAGAAATTCTTTTGGATAATACCGACCGTAACCGAACGTCACCATTTGCGTTTACAGGAAACAAATTTGAATTCCGTGCCGTAGGTTCCACAGCAAACTGTGCAAAACCTATGACCGTGCTCAACGCCATCGTGGCGAAGCAGCTAAAAGACTTCAAATCTGAAGTGGACGAGTTGATCAAAGGCAAGAAAATGAAGAAAGACGACGCGATCTTCAATGTGCTGAAAGGCTACATCAAAGATTCAAAACGCATTCGATTTGAAGGTGATGGTTACGGAGAAGCTTGGGAGAAGGAAGCGAAGAAGCGAAAGTTGAGTAATAACAAAACCACTCCAGAAGCACTCAAGGCACAGGTTTCAAAAAGTACCATTGCCTTGTATGAAGAGCTTGGTATCATG
>JAWWCH010000490.1:0-1851 GCA_033720575.1 Marinirhabdus sp. | reverse complement strand
TTAGTTGGTGCAATGAAAAAGCTAGTTCAAGGATGTTACTGACAAGACTTTTAGTCAGAACCGTTGAGAACATATTATGTATTTCCAGCTTTATTTTAAGTCACTTTAAAAAAATTCAATTTCCAAAACGTACTTTAGGTAGCCGCTTTTGGATCTACCAATGGAGAGTAGAATTTCTGATGGAGTGGTGGGAATATGAAACAACGCCATGGGTCAGGAAATTTGTAAAGCCTGGAATGACAGTTCTCGATATTGGCGCTCATATTGGATACTACACAGATTTATTTTCGCGACTTGTACAATCACATGGGAAAGTATACGCATTCGAAGCATCGCCTGAAAATTACCCTATATTAATAAACAATTTAGCGGCGAGGCGAAGAACAAACGTTGTTGCTCATCATCGAGCGCTGAGCGACCAAAACGGAGTTTTGAATTTATACGTGTCTCCCGGGCATAGTAACCATAGTTTGGTCGAAGGATACACCGAAGCAGAAGAGACTGTGCCAGTACAAGCCGTACGCCTCGATGACTTTCTACCTGGTGAAAAAATCGATTTTTTAAAAATGGATGTGGAAGGTTCCGAGCCACGCGTTTTGGAAGGCATGCGTAAGATTATTCAGGCATCTGAAGATCTCATTATGCTAGTTGAGTATAATTACGTCGCATTAGGCAATGCATATTCATCACCCCAAGTTCTGCTTGATTTATTAACTGAACTTGGATATCAGTACAAAGCTATTCTCGACGACGGAAGTCTGGGGGATATTCCAATTGAAAAAGAGAATCTAAAATTATCTCTAAATTTATTATGCACTCGAAAGGCTGCGAGATAACATTAGTAGGGTAAATCAAAGTAATGAATATTTTGATGTGTCGCTCAAATCCTGTGGCACCGGATCCGCGAGTCGAAAAAGAGGCGCGCGCTTTAATTGAGGCTGGTTATTCAGTACAGGTAATTGCTTGGGACAGGACTGCAAAATTGGAATCGCAAGCCTATGTCAATGGAATCATCATACATAGACTTGCAATCAAAGCAAAGTTTGGGCAAGGGCTGGGTAACCTTCCAGCCCTTCTGCGCTGGCAATGGGGCTTAACTAAATGGTTGGTGCACAATCGCAATGAGTACGACACTCTGCAAGCCTGCGATTTCGACACCATATTACCCGGACTTCTAATAAAGGTTTTTTGGAGAAAACCTCTTGTTTACGATATTTTCGATTTTTATGCAGACCATTTACGCCGTACTCCAAGTTGGATAAAATCCATAATACGTTGGTTGGATTTCTTTGCGATCAATCACGCTGATGCTGTCATCCTGGTGGATGAATCCCGCCGTGAACAGATCAAGGGAACAAAACCAAAACGGCTTGATGTCATTTACAATTCTCCTGAAGATTTCCCCTTGAAAACACGAAGTTTTGAGGCATCTCCCCAAGGCGGATTACGATTAACGTACGTGGGACTTTTACAGCATGAGCGCGGCTTGATTGAGGTTTTGAATACGATCAAAAAACACCTCGACTGGACCCTGGAGTTTGCCGGATTCGGCGGTGACGAGGAAACGATTACCTCCCTGTGCAAAACCATGCCCAATGTCAACTGGCATGGCCGCATCTCCTATGATAAAGCCCTCGAACTGACACGACAAGCCGACGTGCTGTTTGCCACTTACGATCCTGCCATTCCAAACCACAAATATTCAAGTCCGAATAAGCTTTTTGAAGCAATGATGTTGGGAAAGCCCATTATTGTGGCGCGTGAAACGAATATGGATATGCTGGTAACAAAATATGATTGTGGAATCATCGTGGAATATGGAAATGAAGCAGAACTGGAAGAGGCGCTTCT
>JAWWCH010000489.1:0-1852 GCA_033720575.1 Marinirhabdus sp. | reverse complement strand
TGCGTGGAAATGGTGCTTCTCTTCGCGCCCAATGCTTTTCGTACTCCTATTTCTCGAGTACGTTCGGTAACGGAAACCAACATAATATTCATAAGGGCGATGGAAGAGCCTAATATGGTAATGATGCTAATGATCCATGCTGCAATTTCCAAAGCTCCTGTGATGCTGCCAATTCTATTGATCAGATCATCACTTCGTTCAATACCAAAATTATTTTCTTCCACCGGTGAGAGTCCGCGCACATTTCTAAATTGAACAATGGCTTCGTCTTGTGCCGCCTGTAGCATTTCTTTATCGTCTACACGAATACTGATGTTGTAATCTATATTCGGTGCGGTGAAGATACCGCGAGCCACCTGTATCGGAATCAAAACTTTTAAATCTTGGTTATTTCCAAACGTACTCCCCTTGCTTTCTAGGAGTCCGATGACCTTAAATTTCACCCCACGTACACTTATCGTTTTGTTGATGGGATTGTCATTTTTGAACAATCCTTTGGTGAAGTCGGCACCCAATAGGCACACCTTCGCATTGTTTTGTATGTCAAAGAAAGTAAAATTGCGTCCACGGTCAATTTTGGTACCGGTATTGTCCAAATAATGTTCGTTCACGCCGTAAACCTGTGCTTCAGGATCCGTCTTTTCACTTTCGTACTTTACTTCCGCAGCATTTGTGCCACGGAACGAAACTGAAACCTGAGTATATGGGTATTCATATGTATCTACGAACTCGCGGATGTTATTGTAACTGATGATCGGATTTACCTTTTTGGTTTCACCACCGCGATTGCTATTAACGCCAAATTCATACCGTTGAATATTGAAGGTGTTTGCGCCCATAGACGCAAAATCACTCGAAATGGTGTTTTCCAACGCCTTTACCGCACTTAAGATGCCAACCAATGCCCATATTCCGATACCGATGATAATGATGGTAAGAATGGTTCGGAGCAGTTGGCTCCTGATGCTATCTAATGCAATGCTGATATTTTCTCGAAAGAGTGAAAACATAGGGCGGTGGTCACGTTTTATCGTTAGACTATTAACTGCTCATAAAGTTACAATTTAAAAGAGAAATTAAGATATTTGCAGAAGCAAGTACCGTTCAACAGTTACCTAAAACATTTTTTCTTGAAGAAGCCCAGCATCCCAAAAGGAACCCGCGATTTTTCGCCCATTGAAGTGAGCAGACGCAACTATATCATGGACACCATAAAGGCCAATTTTGCCCGATTTGGTTTCCAACCCATTGAAACACCCAGTTTCGAAAATAGCGAAACCTTGATGGGGAAATATGGAGAAGAAGGGGACCGACTCATTTTTAAGATTTTAAACAGTGGTGACTTCCTTCGAAAAGTGGATGATGTAACGTATGCAGAAAGAGATAGCCATAAAATGACTTCCAAAATATCCGAGAAGGCATTGCGATATGATCTTACCGTGCCCTTTGCACGCTACGTGGTACAACACCAAAACGATATTACCTTCCCGTTTAAACGCTATCAAATTCAACCCGTATGGCGTGCCGATAGACCACAAAAAGGTCGCTTTAGAGAATTTTTCCAATGCGATGCTGATGTGGTAGGGAGCACTTCGCTCTGGCAGGAAGTTGAACTGGTACAATTGTACGATGCTGTCTTTGAAGCACTGAAACTTGAAGGTGTTTCAATCAAGATGAACAACCGTAAAATTTTGAGTGGCATTGCCGAAATGATTGGGGCCGAAGACAAGTTAATCGATTTTACCGTGGCGTTGGATAAGCTGGATAAGATCGGTGCTGCCAAGGTTCAGGATGAAATGCGCGAAAAGGGCATTTCAGAAGCGGCCATCACCAAATTGCAACCGTTGTTCAC
>JAWWCH010000488.1:0-1854 GCA_033720575.1 Marinirhabdus sp. | reverse complement strand
GGTAACACGCTGATTTGGGATATGTTTACAATATCTGAAATTATGGGGTTGTAAAATACTTGGTTTCTATTGTTGATATCTGCATTTTAGGCTCAGTTGCGATTAGTTGGAGTAATCTGCTATTCAAATGTCAGGCTCTCAACAATCGATGCAATTTTTTCTGGGTTTCGTCCGGTATTGATAACAAGATAGACACATTTTTTGTCTCTGTATGAAGATACGACCAGCGATGTCAATTTAATATAATCGTAATATGTCCATTTGATATCTGTCCTATATGCGCGTGAGCCACAATTCAAAGTTATTTCCTTATTGGCTATAACCTCAGCATCAGAACCTATGCCTTGAAGATATTCCATATACCATTTTGGTCCAAAATCCTCTAATTTGATCTTATCCGGAATGGCAATTACAGATGCTTCAAAATTTGCCTCGTTTGGTGTTTTCATTCTCATGATCTGCCATTTTGAAGTGGTACTAAGTTTTTTACTTCCAACAGGATACTCAAACCTAAATTTTGGAGATTTAGCTCGCCGGAATATACCGTCCTTTGCTATACCCTCTTCTCTGGAGAACCAGACAAAACTATCTGAAAAAGAAGTGGACACGCTTTTTACCAATTGATCAAGTCTTTCGGCTTCTCTCGTATTTGCTGGCAACGACTCAGAAGATACAACCGCAGGAAATATATATTTCTTCGTTAATTCAAGCGGAAGAGAAGTTTTCCCGACGGGTAAGTCACCGGTAAATACCACAACCATATTCATCTCCGTTGCCACCATAATATACTGACCCCTAGAGCCGATAGCAGAATAATTGCCGTCATCATCCACCCACCATTGATACCCGTATTGCACAGCTGGTTTAGCTTCAATATGTCCACGCGTTGATTTTTCTACCCAAGAACTCGATACAAGTTGCTTCTTCTCCCACCTTCCCTTATTGAGGTAAAGCCATCCAATTTTGGCCATGTCATGGGGTTTTAACCACATCCGACCATATCCAACATCAATACCCTGCGGGCTTTTTTCCCAATCAATTTCTGAAATACCAAGGGGGGTGAATAGATTCTTTTCAGCAAATTCTCTGGTTTTCATTTTCGTTGTAGTGTTGATGATTACCGACAAAAGGTGTGATAAGCCGTTGCAGTACTCGTATTTACTACCTGGAGGACGGACCATCGGTAGATTAAGGACATGTTGCCCCCAATCACCGCTGCGCCTCATTTCGAATAATCCTTTCCAATTGTAATGATGAGAGTCCCTGCAATCTAAACCAGAGGCCATAATCAACAAGTGCTCAAGTGTAATTGACCTTTTATTGTCACCTAAGCTATCAATTATATTATGCGGTAATAATTCAACAATAGGTTGATCGACACTTTTTATATACCCTCTATCAATCGCTATGCCTATCAGGATCGACATAATACTCTTTGTACAGGAACGAATGATGTGTCTCTGGCCTTTTGAAAATGGGTAAAAGTAGGCATCAAGAACCATGTAACCATTGCGGATTATTGATATGCTATCTATGTTGTAACCTTTCATTTTTATCTCTTCAATCATATTGGCAAGCACTTGAGATTGCATGCCCTGTTCCTCAGGAGTGGAGGTCTGCCACCCATTTGCGGGGTAAGTGTTAACGGCTGCGGGCGAGAGTGAATAGGAAAATGTAGTAATCAAAAAAGCAAGAAGGGTGTAAAATAAAATGTACCATTTATCTTGAATCAAATTCATGGTTCCCCCTTGGGCAAATATTAGACGATTGCAGATACATGGAGATTATTCACACCCGACCAAAGGTTGTTATATCATGCAATTCAGCATCAAAATTGACGCTTTCCCAGACTGG
>JAWWCH010000487.1:0-1858 GCA_033720575.1 Marinirhabdus sp. | reverse complement strand
TTCAAATCAGGAGGAGGAGTAGGCATCAACTATTCTGATTTGAGGCCAGAAGGCGATATTGTTGCATCTACATCGGGGGTCGCATCAGGACCATCATCTTTCATGAGAATAATTGATACGATTACGGATGTTGTAAAGCAGGGTGGAAAGAGACGTGGTGCAAATATGGGTATTCTGGAGGCATGGCATCCAGATATCGAAAAATTTGTGACTGCAAAAACAAAACCAGGAGTTTTTGAAAATTTTAATGTGAGTGTTGGTATCTCGGATGATTTCTGGAGATCTGTAATTGATAAAGAGAACCACAAGTACATGCTAAGAAATCCAAGGACCAAAGAACCCATAAAGAGCATCGACTCGCTGCAGCTATTGGAACTCATTGCATTTAGTGCGTGGAAGAGTGCAGAACCAGGTGTAATTTTCTTTGATAATATCAATAAATACAATCCATGTATAGAAGCCAAAGGAGGTCCGTTACGAGCAACAAATCCTTGTGGAGAACAATCTCTATATCCTTATGAATCGTGCAATCTAGGTTCTATTAATCTTGCAAACTTTGTCAAAAGAAAGGCAGATGGGATGTACGAATTTGATTGGCAGCGTTATGAGCAAGCAATAAGATTGTCAACTAGATTATTAGACAATATAATTGATGCTAACAAATATCCTGTAGAAGAGATCGACATAAATACTAAACTTACCCGTAGAATTGGTTTGGGCATTATGGGGATAGCCGACTTGCTATTTTTGCTAAGGATCCCCTACATTTCCAGGGAAGGTTATGAGTTCATGAACAAGTTAGCAGAAGCAATCTCATATTACAGTATGGAAGAGAGTGTGGCCCAGGCTAAAACGCGGGGCCCATTTCCCTTATTTCCTAGAACTGATTATGTCAAAGGCAAAATCCCTGTGGCTGGATACTATGAAATACCAAAAGAAAATCATGCGTTTGATTGGGACTCGCTAATAATGAAGATCCGCAAATATGGCATAAGGAACTCTTGGACAACAACGGTAGCACCTACCGGAACATTATCGATGATAGCCGATACTTCTAATGGTATCGAACCTATCTTTGCTGTGGTTTTTGAAAAAAGAGTGACAGTTGGCCGGTTTTTCTATACGAACAGGATTTTTGAGAACGTTCTAATGGAAAATGGCCTATATGATGATGAACTCCTGACAGGAATTGCGAATAACTATGGATCCGTAAGAAATATAGATGAAATTCCTCAATGGATACAAAAGATTTTCGTAACTGCAATAGACATACATTGGACGGATCATCTTATGGCTCAGGCGGTGTGGCAAAAATGGATTAGTAATGCTATCGCAAAAACTATCAATATGCCAGGAGATACGACAGCAGAAGACGTAAAATTTGCTTATTTGCTTGCACACGAACTAGGGTTAAAGGGTGTTACTGTATATCGTGATGGATCTAGACATGAACAGGTTCTGCATATAACGGGCGACACGGTCAACGAAAAAAGCTTTACAGTGAATCCCAGTGCTTATGTAACAGATTATATTCGAGACAATATTCCAGAACCTTTCATAAGGGAACACATAGCACAAATCTATAAGGACACTCAGAATTATGAGGAAGACATGAAAATTATACGCTATGAAGAGAAGCCGCAGTTGGCTGCGGTAAAAAAGACGAGTCTATCATCGTCAATTGTAGAAAGTTATGATAATGCCTGTCCATCATGCAAGGCAAACCTAATAGTCACTGAAGGGTGCAACATGTGCATCGAATGTGGATTCAGCAGTTGTGGCTCAGGATAAAGATGTGGAAAACCGTCTATATACGGAGAGCGAGCCTCCCATATATAGAAAAAAATACTTGATCGGC
>JAWWCH010000486.1:0-1858 GCA_033720575.1 Marinirhabdus sp. | reverse complement strand
TTTAATATCTTTGGGTACTAACCTAACAAACCAAAAAACTTCAACACATGGAACATCCAACAGCTTCAGTAAAAAAAGTGGCCTTACCGTACGGCGCCATATTAGGATTATTAACCGTTTTTTTGAGTGTCATTGTTTATGTCATGGACCTCACCTATGAACAACCTTGGTGGCAAGGGCTTATCGGCTTTCTCTTTCTAATAGCTGTAATCGTATACGGCTTAAAAACATTCAAAACGAACAATTCAGGCTTTCTAAGTCTTACAGAGGCCATTAAAGTAGGATTGGCTATCACATTAGTTTCAGCCTTAATAGGCGTCGTTTTCAATTTGATATTCATGTATGTCATTGAGCCAGATTTTACCGCCAATATGCTAGCGGCCAATGAAACCAAAATGATTGAGCAAAACCCCAATATGACACAGGAACAAATCGATATGTCACTGGGTATTTCCGAAACCATAATGAGCCCAGCCATTCTCTCTGCTATTTCAGTAATCATGGCGCTGTTTTTCGGATTTATTGTGTCACTCATTTCAGGTCTTGTAATGAAAAACAAAAGACCCGAACATATTTAGTATTTTTGCTGAATGAACCTATCCATCGTCATTCCGCTTCTCAACGAAGAAGAATCACTTAAAGAATTGTACCATTGGATTGCAGATACCATGCAATCCAATGGTTTTTTATATGAAATTATCTTTATCGACGATGGAAGTACCGATTCCTCTTGGCAGATCATAGATCAACTTGCCAAAGAGGATCCACAGGTGAAGGCCATTCGCTTTCTTAAAAACTTCGGAAAATCACAAGCATTGCATGCCGGATTTGCCTTGGCACAAGGGGACGTGGTGGTTACCATGGATGCCGACTTGCAAGACAATCCAGAAGAAATCCCCGAACTCTACAACATGATTACCGAAGAAGGATACGACCTGGTTTCGGGCTGGAAAAAGAAACGTTATGATTCTGTAGTCTCTAAAAATCTACCTTCAAAACTATTCAACTTTGCGGCGCGCAAAACGTCTGGCGTCAAACTGAACGATTTCAACTGCGGACTCAAAGCATATAATAAAGAAGTCATAAAAACCATAGAAGTCACGGGAGATATGCACCGCTATATACCTGTACTCGCAAAAAACGCGGGGTTTTCCAACATCGGGGAAAAAGTGGTGCAGCACCAAGCCCGTAAGTATGGCACCACCAAATTTGGCGCCGAACGCTTTGTTCGTGGATTCTTGGATTTAATCACCATTTGGTTTATCTCAAGTTTCGGAAAACGACCCATGCACCTCTTTGGCGCCTGGGGAGCAATCATGTTGCTCGTCGGTTTCTTTTTTGCGCTGTATTTAGGCGTAGACAAGCTATTTATTGAACCTACCGGCAGACTTATCACCCAACGCCCGGAGTTCTACATTGCCTTGTGCGCCATGATCTTGGGAAATCAATTGTTTTTGGCTGGCTTTATTGGTGAACTGATTCTTCGGAACAAAAAATACAGTGCCAACTACCTCATTCGGGAACGCCGAAACATTCAAAACGGATAACTATTCCGTGTGATGGATTAGCGAACGTCTCGAAGCCTCCCCTAACCCATTTCAATTCCGTATTTTTGCAACGTATACCAAAACAGACCGAATACCCATTATGATATATGTAGATCCGAAGCTTCTAGAACGCGTAAACCAATGGCTTACTCCAGTTTTTGACAAACAAACTCAACAAACTATAAAAGACATGATCGCCCATGACCCGGAAGGGCTGGAAGACAGTTTCTATAAGAATTTGGAATTTGGAACTGGCGGAATGCGAGGCATCATGGGAGTGGGTGATAACAGAATCAATAAATACACGCTTG
>JAWWCH010000485.1:0-1862 GCA_033720575.1 Marinirhabdus sp. | reverse complement strand
GTGCTTGAAACCGGCAAACCGATAGAGAAACGCGTGGTGAGTAAAAAAGGTGTGCATTTCTTAAAACGCATCACCCCTTTTGAATCCCAAGAATCAAATACCGAAGGGGTAGTGATCACCTTTATCAATATCAACAAAGTCATAGAATCTCAGAATGAGCTCAAGAAGAGTGAACAGAAGTTCAAAGATTTTTATGATTCAGACCCTATCATGCACGTAAGCGTAAATCCTACTTCAGGAAAAATAGTGGAATGCAACCAAATGTTTTTGGACACCTTGGGTTACAAAGCCAAGAATGAAGTGGTGGGACGTTCGGTTTACTCATTCTACACCAAGAAATCTAAAATAAAGGCCAGCAAGCTCTTAGAAAAGATCTTGACCAGCGGCGATATTGAAAATGAAGAAATGACGATCATTTCAAAAGATGGCCAGCGCATTCCCGTGTTGTTGAATTCCAATCTTAAAGTAGATGCGAATGGAGTTCATTATACCCGATCCACGCTTGTTGACATTTCCAAGCAAAAGGAAATGAGAAAAACCGTGCTTGCACAAAAGGCAGAATTGGAACGCGCAAATAAAGAGCTGGAACAGTTTGTTTCCATTTGTTCGCATGATCTGCAAGAACCACTGAGCACTATAAAATTTGGAAGTGATCTATTACGTAAAAAATTCAATACACAATTAGACGAAAAAGGAAACGAGTATGTAAACCATATTTATGAGTCGTCTGGAAGACTTTCAAACCAGATCAAGGCCTTATTGGAGCACACCCGAATTGGCCAAGACTTGGTAAAGGAAGCCGTGGATACAAGAGAATTGGTAGACGTGGTATTGTATGACCTGGGGAAGCGTATTTCAGAATCGGACGCAGAAATAAAGGTAGGCAAACTACCTACCATAGAAGGATACAAGACCGAATTGCGCCTGCTGTTCCAAAATCTTATCGGAAATGCCATAAAGTACTGCCGAGAAGACGTCCCACCAAAAATCAGAATCAATGCTTTTGAAGACGGTGATCACTATATCTTTTCGGTAAAAGACAATGGTATCGGTATCAAGGAAGAAGATTTAGGTGGTGTATTTACCATTTTCAATCGTGTTCCTACGGAAAAGAAATACGAGGGCACTGGGGTTGGATTAGCGCACTGTGAAAAGATCATAAAGTTACACGGTGGAAACATTTGGGTAGATTCGGAATATGGCGAAGGAAGTACGTTCTACTTTAAACTAGAAAAAGAATAGTTAGAGCGCATCGATGGCAACCCGAACCGTCACTATTTTTGGCTGGGTCTCTTCAATTTGTGTAAAGGCGACGATCAAATCATCTCGGTATTGAGCCAATTGTGGAAATCCGCTGGCACGATCAGACGACGTTTCTGCAATGATAATTGGTGTACCTTTTTCACCCAAGACGTCTATCTTCATTAGATAGATGACTTCTTCTTGGCCTTTGGGTTGCATCCATAGTACAGCGGCTTGTTTTTCGTCGAGCATTCTAACTGCCACTCTTCCGGTCGCGTTACCCGTATCTATTCTATATGCTTGTGAAAAACTAAGGCCCGCGTCATTTGAAAAAGCAACATTAACTTCTCCTTCGCCGCGAGCTGCAGTAAACCAAGCCACGGCCACATTTTTATTTTTTGCATCTATGGAAGGCCCGTTCACAGGACACCCCGCAATCTTCCATTGATCATCACCAATGGTTTGGGGTGAATGCCATTTTCCGTCGGCAAATCGTACAATTGATATATCTCTTATTTCCCCTTCACTTCTATCACGATATGCAACTATAGGTCCGTTATCAGTCAGTGCCGCGCTGGTCTGACAGCAATCACAAACCCTAGCGTCTAATTCGGTACGCT
>JAWWCH010000484.1:0-1870 GCA_033720575.1 Marinirhabdus sp. | reverse complement strand
TGAAATCTAAAATCCGTCGTTCGTTGATGAGGGTGAGCGAATTGTTGAGTCCGAGAAACCCCGCATATGGCCGATCATAATCTTCAATACGATCTGATAATATATTTGAAGGGGTGTAGAAAGATTGTTCCAATTGGATGCTGAACTGTCGTTTATTAGGTTGTTCCTTTTCTAGTTCGTTCAATAGTTTTCGGTAGGTGATAAAGCTCCCCGTGGTATACCAACGATCGGTGAAATGCAGAAAGTCGTTATCGTGTATTAGGTCTATTTGCTCTTCCGCATAGAATGATGCTCCTCGTTGCGCAAGCATGGAAGTTGAAAAAAACATGAGCCACAGCAAAAGAATTGCACGAACTGGTTTTTGAATGAGCATAAGTGTGTTGGCTGAATGCAAATTGGCTTCTAAAATACTAGAAATTTTTATTACGCCTTGCTGATAAGGCTTTTAAAAAATACAAAACCAAAACCGATGCAAAGCATGAGGTGAAAGGGGAATAAACCAAAATCACCACCTTGGTCACCAACAACGAATGCAGAGTACATGCCAAAGCCGAAATAGAGCATGAGTGCGCCCTCAATTAGGATGTTTGGAGAAATTTTGTTTCGAAGATATTTGTTTCCTTTCCAACTGTCTTTCAGGCCGTTAATATTGAACTTTGGCGTTCGTATAAATTCACTTTTTTTGCCCACGTGTCCTTCTATCACAGCAATAGAATTATGCACTGAAAAGCCCATGGCGATAGAAAAGAAAATAAAGAACATTCCGATGTATTCCAAAAAACTCATGAATCCGCCACCATTTATTTTTTTAAAGGTGAACCAATAGCAGATGAAGAAGATGAGTGTGCTCACCACAAAAAAGCTCATCACAATGAAATAGTACTTTAGATGCGCGTATTCATTTTTGATATACAGCATGGGAATGCTAAGGATTGCCACTACCAAAATACTCAGAAACATGGTACTGTTCAATAAATGTAGGGTACCATGGATTTTGGTTTTAAAGGACACTTCTTTGCTTCGCCATAATCTACCCAACATTTTTTTAAAGTTTTCAGCTCCGCCTTTGTTCCAACGAAACTGTTGCGAGCGGGCCGCACTGATCACAACAGGCAGTTCGGCCGGAGTTTCTACTTCCTCTAAATATTTGAATTTCCAATTCTTTAATTGCGCTCTGTAGCTCAAATCCAAATCTTCGGTGAGCGTATCACCTTCCCAATTACCAGCGTCCAAGATACATTGCTTGCGCCAAACTCCGGCAGTTCCATTAAAGTTGATAAAATGTCCTTCACTATTTCTGCCCACTTGTTCTAGGGTGAAATGGGCATCCAGGGCAAAGGCCTGTACCCGAGTCAATAATGAATAGTCACGATTGATATGCCCCCAGCGGGTTTGTACCACGCCAATATTTCGATCCTTGAAATACGGAATAGTGTCTAATAACCAATCGGTTTGAGGTAGGAAATCAGCATCAAATATGGCAATGAACTCACCTTTTGCTGCATCCAATCCTTCTTTTAGCGCACCTGCTTTAAATCCGGTTCGGTTAGTTCTGGTGACATGTTGTATGTCCAAGCCACTTTGCTGTAAGATTTTGATGTGTTCTGCGGTGGCAATTAACGACTCATCGGTGCTATCATCCAATACTTGAATTTCTAACTTTTCGCGCGGATATTCAATTTCAGCTATGTTCTGAAGCAGCCGTTCCATGACGTACAGTTCATTGTATACCGGTAGTTGAATAGTAACAAAAGGCACTTGATTCGGATCACTTAAGTCAAACATGGCACAACGATCTACTTTTTTTCGATTTCGCAGGTAATTGAAAAGTAGATTCAGCTGTGCGAGCGCGTAGGTAAGGATAAGTAGC
>JAWWCH010000483.1:0-1870 GCA_033720575.1 Marinirhabdus sp. | reverse complement strand
GTGGTTGAACTTGCCTGCGGAAAAAAAGATGATGCCTGCAGCGTATCAACATGAGAAGAACGAAGACTTTAGAACTGTGACTTCAGACGATCAAAAAGTGACCGCTCAAGTCATTGCGGGAGAACTGAACGATGTGCACGGGCGCATTGCCACGCAAACTTCGGTAAACGCCTTTATGGTCACGGCAGAGGCCGGAGGTGCTATAGACATTGCCCTACCGTCTAATCACCAAGGGTTGGTGTATTTGTTGAAAGGGAAAACAACCATTAACAGCGAAGTAACGCTTGAACTGAACAAAGACCAAATGGTTTGGTTTGAACAGGATGGTGACGGATTTGCGATTTTTGCTGAAACCGACAGTAAACTTTTGGTGTTGTCTGGAGCGCCTTTAAATGAGAAAGTTACCAGTTGGGGGCCGTACGTGATGAATACGCAGACCGAGATCATGGAAGCGCTGCGTGACTTTCAACAAGGTAAAATGGGGTATCTGCCATCGTAACAATTAAGAATTCTTTGGGTACTTTTTTTCGTTAAAAATACGATATTTGGAGTCGCGTTAGGGATAGAGGTGACGTACCATGTACGACCGAAAGCCCGACCCCCGATACCCCGATAGTTATCGGGGCGGGGGAAACGCCCAACTAAAATAGAACATATGATGAATAAAAATACCGTATTGGGATGGGCCACGTTTATAATGATTTTGGTAGGCTGTTCATTGATTGCCTTGGGAGCTTTTCGATATGATGACGTTGCCGGCTGGGGATTTGCAGCGGTAGGAATTGGTTTTTTCGCCATTGCTTGGGTATTTAATGCACTAAAGGGAAGAGTGTAATCCAGATTCCATTTTGCTCAATTTGCCTTGATTTCATTCTACAATTATAAACCATCAACCAACAACACATGTCTGACGATAAAAAAGTAATTTTTTCAATGTCTGGGGTTACTAAAACCTTCCCCAGCGCTCAAGTCCCCGTATTAAAGAATATTTACCTGAGTTTTTTCTATGGCGCCAAAATTGGGATACTAGGTCTCAACGGAAGTGGTAAATCTACCTTGCTTAAGATCATTGCAGGGGAAGATAAGAACTACCAAGGTGATGTGGTATTTGCACCGGGGTATTCGGTAGGATATCTAGAGCAAGAACCGAAACTGGATGAGAGCAAAACGGTGATTGAAATCGTGAAGGAAGGCGTTGGTGATGTGGTTCGCATATTGGACGAATACAACAAGATCAACGATATGTTTGGCCTGCCGGAAGTGTATGAGAATCCAGACAAAATGGAGGAACTCATGAACAAACAGGCAAAGCTTCAAGATGAAATTGATGCCAGCAACGCTTGGGAATTGGATACCAAACTGGAAATTGCTATGGACGCCTTGCGCACACCGCCCGGCGACAAACCCATTAGCGTACTTTCTGGTGGGGAACGACGAAGAGTGGCTCTGTGTAGATTGTTGTTGCAAGAACCTGATGTATTATTGCTCGATGAGCCTACCAACCACTTGGATGCTGAAAGTGTACATTGGTTAGAGCATCATTTGGCACAGTATAAAGGAACGGTCATTGCCGTAACGCACGACCGCTATTTCTTGGATAATGTGGCCGGATGGATCTTGGAACTGGATCGTGGAGAAGGTATTCCTTGGAAAGGGAACTATTCGTCTTGGTTGGATCAAAAATCGAAGCGACTGGCACAAGAGCAGAAGCAAGCCAGTAAGAGACAAAAAACATTGGAGCGAGAACTTGAATGGGTACGTCAGGGAGCAAAAGGCCGCCAAACCAAACAAAAAGCACGTCTTCAGAATTACGATAAGCTATTGAGTCAAGACCAAAAACAATTGGATGAAAAGCTTGAAATCTACATTC
>JAWWCH010000482.1:0-1877 GCA_033720575.1 Marinirhabdus sp. | reverse complement strand
GTTTCACAATCTGCCGAAAAGCTGTACAATCCATCTTCACCCACCATCATTTGAGATACTACAGCGTTATCCTGATCTAAAAGTGCTACCATGGCACCCGAAATCGGTTCTTCCGTATCTACGTCAAATACTTTCCCTACAATCGTGATTTCACAAACCTCGGTTACCAAGTATATTTCGTCATCGATACTACCTTCATCCCCATCACGGTTTGAGGTTAGATAACCAAAGCGTTTTTCTTCATTAATAATAAAGCCGAAATCATCTTTTGAACTGTTTGCAGGCTCCCCAATATTATTGATGGTTGTAGGTTTTCCTTCTGAATCAAGGGCCGTCATAAAGATGTCGAACCCTCCCAAGCCTCCACGACCATCACTAGAGAAATACAAATTATTTTTATCGCTAATAAATGGAAATGATTCTCGAGCTTCGGTATTGATTTCCGGACCTAAGTTTGTTGGTTCTCCATACTGGTCATCCCCTAAAATGTCGACATACCAAATATCAGACATACCCATTCCGCCAGGCATTTCAGATGAAAAATACAATCGTTTTTCATCTTGGCTCAGCGCTGGATGGGCCATAGAGTAGTCTTTATTATTGAAGGGTAATTCTACAATGTCTCCCCACTCCCCGTCTCCAGAATTGGTGGCTTTATACAATTTGAGTTTAATGGTTTTATTCGAACCACGTTCCTTTTTGCCATCAATGAAGTTATTTCTGGTAAAATACATGGTTTTGCCATCTTTGGTAAATACAGGCGTAGACTCGTGGTACTTGGTATTTACTTCGCCTTTCAATGAAGACGAACTTCCAAGCACACCATTTTCATCCATGGGCGCTACAAATAGATCAGTAAAAGGTTGATCGTTCCATTTGGCCACTTTATCACCTTCAGTGCCAGCTGCGGAAGACGCAAACACAACATTGTCATTCCAAAAAGCGGCACCGAAATCTGAGTATTGCGTATTCACTTTGGCCTTTTCCAAAGCCACGATATATTCTAAAAAGTCAGTATTGGAAGCCTTTACGATGCCAGGGTCACCTCCTTTGGCAATATACATATCCATGTAACGTTTCGAACGTTCCATATCATTTGTACTTTTATTGGCTTGTGCAGCGCGATAGAAATAGACCGTTTCGGTATCGTCCGGATATTCTTCGACCAATTTGGTATACCATTTGGCGGCATTATCATAGTCGCTGTTCCAGTAATACGTATCACCTAGGTTTTCATAGATCTGGGCGGAAGTATATCCGTCCTCTACAACCTTGAGGTAAATCTGGCGTGCATCAATATACTCGTATCGATCAAAATCCTTATTTGCCTTTTTTACCTTTCCCTGTTGTGCGAACATTCCTGAAGTACCAGCAAGCACTGCACACACCATTGATAATCTTATAAAAAATTGTTTCATAATCAAAAAATTAAAAGAATCTAGGAGCAACTACTCGCTCAGGATTACTAAATACGTCGAATCTGAAGATGACCTCGTACGAACCATCACTATAATCTTCAATATCTGTTGTCTGATAATCGTATCCAAAACCTATGAATAGTCCATCGGTAGCCTGAAAGCCAACCAAGGCACTTACCGCTGCACTCCAGCGATACGCCGCTCCAATCGTAAATTTCTCGTACAATAAAAAGTTCGCTGAGGCGTCCCATTGCAACGGTGAACCACTTACGAGCTTCACCAAAGTTGCAGGCTTAAATTTCACATTTTCGCTAAGATCAAACACATATCCGGAGATCAGAAAATAATGTAACCGTTCTGCCGCGATAGATGCTGAACCTAAATTAGATCCTGACAAACTATTCTCATCAAAATGCTTCGTCTTCAAAAAATTAGGAACTGAAAGACCTACATAGAATT
>JAWWCH010000481.1:0-1878 GCA_033720575.1 Marinirhabdus sp. | reverse complement strand
TGACTTTAGACCTGAATACCGTAATTTGCGCAAAATTATCAAACGCATAGGTGATGATATTCCTATTATCGGGCTCACAGCAACAGCCACCCCCAAGGTACAAGAAGATATTCTTAAGAATTTGGGAATACAAGATGCCAACACCTTTAAGGCATCGTTTAATCGCCCTAATTTGTTTTATGAAATTAGACCGAAAACCAAAAATGTAGATGCAGACATTACACGTTTTGTGAAACAATATGAAGGCAAGAGTGGGATTATATACTGTTTGAGTAGAAAGCGGGTTGAAGAATTGGCTCAGACGCTACAGGTGAACGGAATTAAAGCTATACCGTATCATGCTGGTTTGGATGCCAAAACACGTGTCAAACATCAAGACATGTTTTTGATGGAAGATGCCGATGTTGTGGTAGCAACTATCGCCTTCGGAATGGGTATAGACAAGCCAGATGTTCGCTTTGTGGTGCACAATGATATTCCGAAAAGTATTGAAAGCTATTATCAGGAAACGGGCCGTGCTGGACGAGATGGTGGTGAAGGGTATTGTTTGGCTTTTTACAGTTATAAAGACATCGAAAAGCTCGAGAAGTTCATGAGTGGAAAACCTGTGGCAGAGCAAGAAATAGGGCATGCATTACTACAAGAAGTGGTGGCCTTTGCAGAAACTTCTATTTCTAGGCGAAAATTTATTCTACATTACTTTGGTGAAGAATTCGACAATGAAACCGGTGAGGGAGGTGATATGGATGATAACATGCGCAATCCAAAGAAGCAACACGAAGCGAAGGAAGATGTGGTCAAATTGCTTACTGTGGTCAACAGAACCAACCAGCAGTATAAAAGCAAAGAGATTGTAAATGTTCTCGTTGGGAAGGTAAATGCCATGATCAAATCGCACCGAACCGATCAGCAAGAATTTTTCGGGATTGGCAGCGATCAAGAACCAGAATATTGGATGGCACTCCTACGCCAGGTTTTGGTGGCGGGTATGCTCTCAAAAGATATAGAACTGTACGGGGTCATTAAAATTACAGAGGCTGGAAAAGCTTTCTTGAAGTCGCCAGAATCTTTTATGATGACGGAAGACCATTCGTATAAAGACGCCAATGATGATACCGTAATCACCAACCAAAAGGGTGGTGGTGCTGTGGCCGATGAGAATTTATTTAAGTTATTAAAGGCAGAACGCAAAAGGGTAGCCGATAAACTAAACCTACCTCCATATGTGATCTTTCAAGACCCTTCGCTAGAAGACATGGCATTAAAGTACCCCATTACTCAAGAAGAATTGGCAAATGTGCATGGCGTAGGCGAGGGGAAAGCTAAAAAGTATGGCACGTCGTTCATTGAGTTGATTTCCCGATACGTTGAAGAAAATGACGTCTCACGACCAGAAGATTTGGTGGTGAAATCTACGGGGAGTAATAGCGGACTCAAACTGTATATCATCCAAAGTGTAGACCGAAAACTAGCCTTAGACGATATTGCAGATGCGAAAGGCATCGAAATGGACGCCTTATTCAATGAGATGGAAGCCATAGTCTACAGTGGCACTAAACTCAACATCGATTACTGGGTGGATGAAAATTTAGATGAAGATCAGCAAGAAGAATTGCAGGAATACTTCTTAGAAGCCGAATCGGATAGTATCGATGAGGCTATGGAAGAGTTTGAGGGCGAATACGACGTTGATGAATTGCGGCTCTACCGCATGAAATTTATGAGCGAGGTTGGGAACTAGAACTTTTCTTATTGCTGATGTAGTCTGTGCAAGCCAGTACGGTCAATAACATTCCCAAATTGTAAATGGTGTCTTCAATAGGAATCGTTACTAGACGAATTCCCAAATTTTCAGAATTATCATACCATACTACTTGA
>JAWWCH010000480.1:0-1880 GCA_033720575.1 Marinirhabdus sp. | reverse complement strand
TTTCCGAAAGGCTTCCTTCAGCAAGAAGCATATCCCCTATTCAGCAAAAAGAAAAAACAAACAGAAATTTGAATTACCTCCCATCCTGAAATCTTTCTTGGTATCGATCGACCAAGGCTGTGAGACTTTGGCTTAAGTTTCTGCTAAAGTTAGCCTAACACCTTGTTAATCTAACAACCGCATTGCCGCCAGCGTCGTATATTCATACAAAACACGAACATTATGAAGTATTTAAAATACAGCCTACTACTTGCAGCTTTTACATTCACAATACAGAGTTGCAACTTACTATCTGCCGCTGGAGTGAGCAGCCAAGGTCAACCCACAAAAGAGGTTGAAGGGAATCTTACCTCAACTACGGCTAACTCTGCTGTCAATGTAGATCATTCTGCTTGGACCTCGCTTTTAAAAAAGCATGTGGACAACGATGGCATGGTAGATTACAAGGGCTTTCAAAACGATCAGGCAAAACTAGATGAATACCTAAATCTGCTTGCTTCTCAAGATCCGAGTGACAATTGGAGCGTTCAAGAGCTATTGGCATTCTATATCAACCTCTACAACGCCCAAACGGTAAAATTGATCGTGGAAAACTATCCCGTAGAGAGCATCAAAGACATCAATAGTCCATGGACGAAGGGTCGTGCCCGTGTGGGTGACAAGGAACTGTCTTTGGGTGGCATCGAGAACGGCATACTGAGAAAGATGAATGAGCCGCGCATCCATTTTGCCATTAATTGTGCGTCCATATCTTGTCCAAAACTGAGACAAGAAGCGTATACTGCAGCAAAAATTGATGAGCAATTGCAAGAACAAACCTTGGAATTCATTAACGGTCCGCAAAATGATATTGCTCCTAACCAAGCGGAGCTCTCGTCTATCTTCAAATTCTATCCAGACGATTGGAAAGTGGATGGCAAGGTTAATATTACGGGCTATATCAATCAGTATAGCGACACCAAGTTAAATCCGAAAGCTGATCTTACCTACAAAAATTACGATTGGGGACTGAACGAACAGTAAGACTAACCTATTGAGTCTGGGCGTCTTTCTTGCCAAGGAAAAGAAAGGCGCCCAACGATTGAACCGAGCAGCCCATTTTTACGTAAGTTTACATTCATGATCAGCATTATCATACCCGTTCTAAACGAAGCACGTACCATACATGAGCTCTTAGACCATTTGGTTGAAAATTCTACCGAAAAAAACATCGCAGAAATTATAGTCGTGGATGGCGGGAGCACAGACAACACCGTTACATTGGTTGATACTTTTGCTGGGAATGCAACACGGGAGATCCACATCATTGGTTCAGAAAAAGGCCGAGCTAAGCAAATGAATACAGGTGCCAAAGCAGCCACAGGATCTGTGTTATATTTTTTACATGCGGATAGCTTTCCGCCTAAAAATTTTGATTCCTCAATTCTTTCCGAAGTAGAACGTGGCAATCTTGCGGGATGCTTCAGAATGAGATTCGACAGTAATCATTGGTGGTTGCAATTGGCCGGTTGGTTTACAAAATTCTCATGGCGCGCTTGCCGCGGTGGTGACCAGAGCCAATTTATCACGAAAGAACTATTTGAGGATATCGGCGGCTACGACGAAAGCTACGTCATCTATGAAGACAATATCTTGATCAATGAACTGTACGCACGCAACCAATTTGTGGTCATTCAAAACAGTTTGGTCACTTCCTCTCGACTGTATGAAGAGAAAGGTATTTGGTATTTGCAATATCATTTTTGGATGATTTATGTGAAAAAGTGGTTTGGTGCCGATTCGGACGAATTGCATGCCTACTACCAAAAACACCTTAAGGAAAAAAATAAGGTTAGGGAAATAAACACAGCAAATGCACAGAGTGCAGTTTCCGAAAACCA
>JAWWCH010000479.1:0-1887 GCA_033720575.1 Marinirhabdus sp. | reverse complement strand
ATTATAAGTTTTTCGTGAGTCGTTTAACGATTTTATATTCAGAAAGGAATTACTTCGCAACAACCTTCAGGGTCGTATATGTAGGAACTGCCAAAATCATTCCTGGAACACCAAATAGATAACCGCCAATTAGGATAACGATAAAAATTTCTAATGGGTGCGAACGCACACTTTTACCGAAGATGACCGGTTGGCTAATGATGTTGTCAAAGGTTTGGGCAATGAGATAACCCAAAGAAACATAGCCTAAAGTGGGTAATAATTCTGAAGAAAAATCGGCTCCCAAATTGTTCGAAACTACCACTAACAGCATCATCACCCAACCAATAACAGGCCCCAAATAGGGAACAATGTTCAAAAATGCACAGATCAGTGCGATCGCTAGCGCATTTTTAATATCGAATATCAGTAATAACAAGGTGTAGAATAGAGCCAAAATTAGAATCTGAAACAAAAGACCTAGGAAGTATCTGGAAAGCAATTCTTTTACTTTGTTCAATACCAGAATAAAGCGTCGCTCTCTGCCTTCGTTCGCAAAGACGGTGACTGCATTGGGAATCAGTTCTTCATCTTTCAAAAGAAAAAACGCAATAAACAGAGTAGCAAAGAGTCCGATAATAAAATCGCCCACATTTTTAAAAAATATTTCAACAAAGCTAGGAATGAGTTCTACGTCAAAATTTTCAACCGCAGGCATGTCTTTGATGGCTTCCACAAGATTGATGCGTTCTACCCCCAAGTAATCACTGGCTTGAATGTTCAATTCATTTAAATCTGACTTCACTAGATCAAAATCGATTTCAGAAATATTCTTGCTTTGCTCTATGATAATTGGAACGAAGATGTACAAAAGGAGAATGACGAACCCGATGACCAACAGCAATGTGACCAATGCTGCTAAGGTATTATTGAATCTACATCTTCTGCGAAGAAACAACACTACGGGTCTACCAATAAGGGAAATTACAGCTGCAATTCCAATGTATAGAATTAGGACCTGTATTTTGAAAATAAACCATAGTAAAAATACAATAAGTCCTAGAACAGCCAATGTGCGTAGGAGGCCAAATGATATTAACTTTGCAGTTAGTTTTTTCACCACGTAAATATACTACATTAAGCCTTGCAAAATCTCAATGTTTTGTTAACTCATACAGTGCTATCGCGGTGGCTTGAGCGACGTTCATGCTGCTATTTGCACCAAACATTTCGATGTGAACCACCTCGTGTACGGTATTTAAGAGCTGTGCAGAAACGCCAGATCGTTCATTGCCTATGAGCAAAGCGATTTTTTTATGGTTCAATGCATTTGCCTTTGGTAACTGAATGCTATGTTCTGAAATTTCCAACGCCATGGTATGATAGCCTTTCTGTGATACCATATCCAAGGTGCCTATCATGTCATCTGTAACACGATAGACTGTACGGTTTTCGGTATTACGAGCAGTTCGTTTTAAGCGATTGGAAGTGAGATCCGGTTGTTGTGAAAACACGATTTCTTTTACACCAAACGCATCACAAAGTCTAAATATGGCACCAATATTTGCCGGACTTTGAATGCCGTCGCAAAGGAGATAAATGTCATTTTCTTTTGGTGAGAACGGAACCGTACGATGTGTATGCTGGGTCATCTAATTTTCAAAAGCATATTTAACGATATTGGCGCCCATTTGTAAGGCTTTAAGGCGCACTTCCGGCGGGTCGTTATGAATTTCAGCATCTTCCCAACCGTCTCCCAAATCGCTTTCAAAGGTGTACAATAATAATAATCTCCCGTTGTGGGTAATGCCAAATGCCTGTGGGCGTCCGTTGTCGTGTTCATGAATTTTTGGCAACCCCTGCGGAAAATTATATTGGTATGAAAAAACAGGATGGTTGCCCGGTAGT
>JAWWCH010000478.1:0-1887 GCA_033720575.1 Marinirhabdus sp. | reverse complement strand
TTGATGGTGCGGAGGTGGGTACATACAGGAGGTTTTTAATCACCGATTAAGATGTGGTGTAATGAAATTAATACTTTTTTTGACCAAAGACCAAAGACCAAAGACCAAAGACCAAAGACTAAACACTGCCAGCCGTTAATTCAACAAATAGTTTTTCGAGTGTGGTATTTTTTTGATGCAATTGCAAAATTTTGAGTCCGTTATCATGCGCAAAATCAAAAACATTCCCCCGCATATCTTCTTGGGTGTCAAAATACAAATGATATACAAATCCGGCAGGGTTCTCCACTTTGGTGACTTTTGGAAGTTGTTCTAGTGCCACGGTCTCTACTCGGTAATCAAATTCTACTTCCACGATTTGTTGTTTTCCTTTGGTGAGTTCCTTTAGCTGTTTGTCTAGCACGATTTCCCCTTTGTTGATGATGATTACACGATCACAGATGGCTTCCACCTCTTGCATGATATGGGTAGACAAGAGCACGGTCTTCTCAGAGCCTAAGGAAGAAATGAGCTCGCGAATTTCAATGAGCTGATTTGGGTCTAAACCCGTGGTAGGTTCATCCAATATTAAAACTTCGGGGTTGTGCAATAAAGCATTCGCTAATCCAACACGCTGGCGATACCCTTTCGATAATTGGCCAATTTTTTTATGGGCTTCGGGTGTAAGGCCCGTCTTGGTGATCACCTCCGTAATTTTTTCCGAAGAAACACCAAAAATACCCGCGTTGAACGCCAGATATTCCTGAACGTACATCTCTAGGTAGAGTGGGTTGTGTTCGGGTAAATACCCAATGCTTTTTTGAACCTGTTTTTGTTCGCTAGCAATTGAGAATCCGTTGACCGCTGCCGTTCCCTCACTAGGTGAAATGTAGGTGGTCAAGATTTTCATCAAGGTCGATTTTCCAGCGCCATTCGGACCCAAAAACCCGACGATTTCGCCTTTTTTTATCTGAAATGAAACGCCGTTCAGCGCTTTCTGGGCGCCGTACGTTTTGCTTATGTTTTGAACTTCTATAGACATATAGGTAGAATTACACAAAGCTAACGATACTAATTGAAATCTTCATTTTAAAAAATGCTTAAAAAGTTTTATGACTGTCTACAAATGGCTATTTTAGCAGTCTATTTGAAATAGATATGAACTCAGACCTACATCTTTGGTGGCACTATACGAACTGAAAACTCAGGGCGCATATTGTTTATTTATTTGAATAGCTATTGTAGTCCCTTGAGGGACTTTTTTTTTGCTGAACATTTGATGTTACGATATTATGGAGAATACGAAACAGTTGAGACATTGGTTAGATGCCATGGAACTTGCGCATCCACTTGTGATTGCAGGGCCTTGTAGTGCTGAAACCGAAGAACAGGTATTGAAAATTGCCCATCAGTTGAAAGATACCGATGCTACGATTTTACGAGCGGGTATTTGGAAACCCCGCACACGACCTGGTAATTTTGAAGGCGTAGGAGCACTTGGTCTCAAGTGGCTTCAAAAAGCCAAGGCTGAAACCGGGATGATGATTGCCACTGAAGTTGCCAATTCAAACCACGTAGACCTTGCCTTGAAACATGATGTAGATGTGCTTTGGGTAGGCGCAAGAACCACCGTGTCTCCATTCATCGTTCAAGAGCTGGCCGATGCGTTGCAAGGCACCGATAAAATTGTGTTGGTGAAAAATCCTGTAAATCCAGATTTGGGCTTATGGTTAGGGGCCGTAGAACGTTTTCACGAAGCCGGCGTCAAAAAACTGGGTGTGATCCATCGTGGTTTTTCGACTTATGAAAAAACGAAATATCGTAACAATCCGGAGTGGCAGATACCCATCGATTTACAACAGCGGTTTCCCGATCTACCCTTAATCTTGGACCCTTCCCACATTGCAG
>JAWWCH010000477.1:0-1923 GCA_033720575.1 Marinirhabdus sp. | reverse complement strand
TACCAAATACCGAACACGTTGCTGCGGTACGATTAGACACCACAGGACTTCAACGGCTTTATACATACGCCTCAAATAATGGCACCTTGGCCAAACCGCAACTGTTGCTAGAAGACGTTGAAGTCGCATATTTCGCATTCAACGATGAACAGCAACTCATGGCTTCTGTTTTGGCAGGCGGTCAATTAGATTTGGTGCTGGCTGACCTTCAAGCCAAAGAGGTTGTTCCGTATCTAGAAAATGCTGGGAGATCAATTCACAACGTGCCCGGTTCAGAATCTATGAGCTATACGGTTGTGAACGAGGACAAAAATCACGAAGTGTATCTCTTAGATTTGCGTAAACCTGAAGAAACCTATTTTGCGTGCCAACTGCCTATCGGTATCCAAGACCACACGTGGCTCAACCGTGATACTCTATTAATTGGCAGTCGGTCTAAATTATATACCTACAATTTATTTGAAAAAGGCGATTGGACGGAGGTTGCAGACCTTTCTTCCTATGGAATTACAAACATCACCCGAATTACCGTAAGTCCGGATGGCAAAAAACTTGCCTTTGCTGCCGAAGTTGAATAAAGTAACGCTGTAGCTGCCTTAAATTTTCTGAAGTCAAGTCCATCGAAATCTAAAGTCATTTCGCTCCCATATTTTTTGAGTATTTTTAAGGAAAATTAGCGCTATGAAACGTATTCTTACCTTTTTTCTATTCACCATTACAGCCGTGCTTTCAGCACAGACCGATCCCAAGATATATGACATTATAGATGCTGTCTCTGCAGAACGTATCGAAAATGACATTACTACCTTAGCTGGGTTTGGCACGAGAAACACCTTCAGCGATACTGTTAGTGAAACCCTGGGCATTGGTGCGGCCCGTAGATGGATCAAGAACGAATTTGAAACGATTTCGGAAAACTGCAAGGGTTGTCTAGAGGTGTTCTACCAAAAGAATTTTGTGGAAGCAGAAGGGAACCGAAGAATACCTACGGATACTTGGATTGTAAATGTTGTTGCTGTTCAGAAGGGTACAAAGTATCCAAATCGATATGTCATAATGAGTGGTGATATCGATTCTCGCAATAGCGACGGAAGTGATTTCACCAAAGACGCTCCAGGTGCAAATGACAATGCCAGCGGAATGGCGGGTGCTATAGAAGCGGCCCGTGTACTTTCTAACTATAAGTTTGAAAGCAGCATTGTTTATTTAGGGCTAAGTGGTGAAGAACAAGGTCTGTTCGGCGGAGCTGGTTTTGCACAATACGCCAAAGATAATGACTGGGACATCATCGGCGTATTGAACAATGATATGATTGGGAACATTAAAGGGGTAGATGGAATTATTAGCAACGTAGACTTTCGAATTTTCTCAGAACCCACACCTGTAACTGAAACGGAGCAAGAGCGCAATAGAAGACGGTATTACGGCGGGGAGGTTGATGGCATCTCCAGACAATTGGCGCGCTATGTCCATAAAATGACCCAAACATACATGCCTGAAATGAATCCGATGCTCATCTACAGGCTTGATCGTTTTGGAAGGGGTGGTCACCATAAACCCTTTAACGACCTAGGCTACGCAGGTATCCGGATCATGGAAGCCCATGAAAACTACACCCAACAACACCAAGATATTCGTATTGAAAACGGAATTGAATATGGCGATAAGCTCAAATTCGTAAACTTCGAATATGCCAGAAAACTGACGGCTGTAAATGCAATATCCATGGCTGGTTTAGCGTGGGCACCTCCTGCCCCAACGAATGTAGCGATAGGTGGAATCGTGGAACCTTCAGCTAAATTTAAATGGGACAAAGTACCTGGCGCTGTGGGCTATAAAATTTATTGGAGAGATACCACCTCACCCACTTGGGACCACAGCAGATATGTTGGCGATGTTTCTGAATTTACCTTAGACGGTATT
>JAWWCH010000476.1:0-1937 GCA_033720575.1 Marinirhabdus sp. | reverse complement strand
GTTTGTTAGAAACGGTAATAGTGCCCTGGTGTTTTTCCACGATTTTTCGGGTGTAATAGAGTCCGATGCCAAATCCTTTGATATCATGGGTGTTTCCTTTGGGTACCCTATAAAATTTTTCAAATAGCTGTTGTTGCTGTGCAGTGGTTAAACTCGAACCGCTATCTGTAATGGTTATTTCTATGTGCTTAGCGTTTCGAATCATTGCTATTCTTATGAAATCTCCACCGTATTTAATGGCATTGTCAATCACATTGTTCAAAGCGTTTTCGAAGTGAAACACATCTATAGGGTGCACAATGGGCGTGTGGGGTAGCTCGCAGGTCAATGTTTTGTCTGTCGTTTCCCAATGCTCTTTTTGACAAATTCTTGAAATGAGTTCATTCAGGTTGGTCGTTTCTAAATCAAGCGGAAGCTTGTCACTGTCTAAGGTTGCCGTTTCCAATAGTTTTTCAACCATGCCCGTTAGCTTACTTACTTGTGTTTCGGAAATTTTAGCGTAACGCTTGTTCTTTTCAGGATCGTTGGTTTCATTGAATGTTTGAATGCCTTCCACTGCCGCAGCAATAGTTGCCAAAGGGGTTTTGAATTCGTGGGTAATATTGCTGATTAGATCATTTTTGACTTCCGCCAATTGCTTTTGCCGATTGATGATGCGTAAGAGATACAACAAACAGCCTATCACCGAAATTACAACGAGTAATGATAACAGAAACCCGATGATATTTCGTTTTAGAATCACCGATGTGGCATTGTTGAAGGCTAAGGTTAGTATACTCCGTTTTGGTAAGTAACTCGATGTGGCTTTGGTGGTAAATGCATTTTCTGAGATGTCACTGTCTGTAGTTTGGTGTATGTGACCCTTCTCATCTTGATATCTTAAACTAAAGGAAGCAGGAATGTTTTTGCGTGCGAGCTCAGCGCCAACCAACGTATCTAATTCTGGTAATCGTAATGAGTCCTGGGTGATGGCAAATATGACCTTTGTGGTCAGTGATTCCAAAGGATTCCTCAAAAGCGTGTCCTTTTTCGTGCTCCATTCATAAAGGTCTTTTCTTACTTCAGTACTTATCTTTAGTTTTCGCAATAAAGTATCCTGTTTGGAATGCTCTGCACCGGTAAAAATGGAGATTGAATTTAATTTTGAAGGGTTTGTAGGTTGTACCAATATGGTATCTGATGAAAGTACTTTCGGTACGTGGCTGCTTTCAAGATCAAAAAAAATACTGTCTAGACTTTTGAGTTCCATGTGTCGTGCTTCCTCAGAAAGTGAAACACCTAAGATGTTATCTTGTGCCAATTCGGCATAATAGGTGTTCACAGCATTATCCAGCCCAATTTGAACTTCATTGATAAATTGCTGTTTCGCAACTTGGTAATTTTTATAGTTCCAATAGCCCTGAATTAAGAGGGTTACCAAAATGGTGGCCACAATAAATAGAAGGATGCTTCGGTAGTTTCGATCTTGCATGTTTCAAAAGTACGTCGCTAATTCAGTGCAAACAAATCGGTTAACACACGTTAACAGTGGTTAACGTAAACTGCAGAGAGAATTCGTAATCTTTGTGGTGTTCAATTTTAAAAAACGCACAGTATGAAAACAATTATGATTAGTCTTGGGCTTTTTGTCGCTTCGGTATCTTTTGGTTTTGCTCAAACCTTTGAAGGAATAGCAACCTATAAAACCGACCGTAAAGTAGATCTAGCGGCAGATGAGGGCATGGACGATGCCACCATGAAAAGCATCCAGGCGCAACTCAAAAAACAATTTCAACGTGAATATACCTTACAGTTTGATGGTAGTGAATCGCTTTACGAGCAAGTACAGAACCTGGAAAAACCAAGTCCGAAAGCCGCTGCTGGAGGTGTTCAGATCATGATATCTGGCGATGACAATACCTTATATCGGAACATTGACACAAAAACCTTTCGCAACC
>JAWWCH010000475.1:0-1938 GCA_033720575.1 Marinirhabdus sp. | reverse complement strand
CAAAAATTTGATACGCCTTATCATAATTTTCTCCAGCAGGTACAAACTTGCCTAAGGAGGCATAGGCTTGGCCCATAAATAGATGCGCATCTGCCACATATACCGAATCATTGCTGCCAAAATTGGCAATCGCCAAGGTGTAGTCATCAATGGCGTCTTGAAGATTGATCCGAAAATGGGCGCCACCACGTTTCAGATACAAGCCTCCCAATAAAAAGCTGTCTTTAATCTTGTATTTTTCGGCAAGAACACCGTCTATCAAGGTGATGGCTCTTCGTGGTTCACCTTTTATGTTGGTAAGAATATACTGAAGGTTCATCGCTTTTTTGGCGGCCGCTTCAATGCTATCCAACTCTTTGGCCAGTGAGATATAGGCTTCACTATACGTTATAAAAGCATCGTTGTCTACACGAAATGTTTTCGATAGCACCGAGTCTATAGCCATTAAGCGCTTTTGGTCATTGGTCGTGGTATCGGCCAACGTTTTATAGTACGATACATCCTGACCCCAAATTGTACAGGAAAGTAGGCATAATGAGATGGTTAAAAATATCTTGGGCATACGGGCACAATAAGTATGCGATAAAGATACTTAAAAATATATATGAACCATGGGTTTATCGTTTCATATAGAAGCAGTTACGCCCGTAGTCAATCACAGCGCGATATTTTTTGAGCAGATCGGCGCCTATGATGCCGTGTACGGGTGGTTCTTCTGCCTGAGCAAGGGCATGATTTACGTGCGAAAGGTCAAAGAGCACAAAATCAACATTATTGAGATTGAATTTTCCAAAGCTCACTTTGTTGTTGCGAGCTAGCAAAGTTTCCATGTCTGTAGCTCCAGCTCCAGCAGCCTTGATTTCACTTTCCTCCCCTAAAAGTGAAAAGTGGGAAATGGAAATTATCCCGATACAACTGGTGGACGCCCCTGTATCTAGTATGAATTCACCTTTCTTGTTGTTGATTTTAGCCTTCAGCTTATAATGCCCTGTTTGTAATTTTTGCAATGGAATTCGATAAAAACCATCTTCCTCTAAAAATGAACGCAAGTTCCCCACCTTTTTTTTGGTAAAGATAGGCAACAAAATATGTAGTTTTGCAAGCATGTTGACAGATACCCATACCCATTTGTATAGTGAAGCGTTTGACGAAGATAGGGCAGCGATGATGCTTCGCGCTGAAAAAGCAGGTGTGCACCGCTTTTTTATTCCCGCCATAGATTCTGGATATACGCAGCGTATGTATGAGCTCGAAAAGGAGTATCCAAATCAAGTACATCTTATGATGGGGTTGCATCCAACTTCTGTAAAGGAAGATTACAAAGCTGAAATTGCCCATGTCAAAGCTCAATTTGAAACACGCGATTTCATTGCGGTAGGTGAGATCGGAATCGACCTCTATTGGGATACCAGTACCTTGGAAATTCAGAAAGAAGCGTTTAAGATTCAAATTCAACTCGCTAAACAACATAATTTACCTATAGTCATACATTGTCGCGACGCTTTTGATGAGATTTTTGAAGTGTTGGAGACAGAGCGCGATGACGATCTCTTCGGGATTTTCCATTGTTTTACAGGAACGCTAGAGCAGGCCAAACGAGCGATTGGTTTTAACATGAAGCTCGGCATTGGCGGCGTGGTTACCTTTAAAAACGGAAAGATTGATCAATTTTTAGATCAAATCGATTTAAAACATATTGTATTGGAAACAGATGCGCCGTATCTTTCTCCTGTACCTTTCAGAGGAAAACGCAATGAAAGTAGTTATCTTTCGCTCGTCTGTAAAAAGGTAGCTGAAATTTTCGAGCTCCCAGCATCTGAAGTAGCGAAGATCACGACAGCCAATTCAAAAGAACTATTCGGAATTTAATCACGCAAGCATGGCCAACGAGCAACCCAATATCTTACTTATCTATACCGGTGGAACCATTGGGATGAT
>JAWWCH010000474.1:0-1943 GCA_033720575.1 Marinirhabdus sp. | reverse complement strand
GAACAGAAATAATCTACCCGAACATCTTTGGGATCTATTTCCACATCAAACTCCTCAGCCTCTGGAAATACCATGACGGTAGCTGCACTGGTATGCACACGTCCTTGGGTTTCCGTTTGTGGAACGCGTTGCACACGGTGTACCCCAGCTTCAAATTTTAAGGTTCCGTATACATCATCGCCTTCTACTTCAAACTGAATTTCTTTATAGCCGCCGCTCGTACCTTCGCTAAAGTCTACCACACTCACCTTCCAACCTTTGTTCTCACAGTATTTGGTATACATTCTGTGCAAATCTCCGGCAAAAATACTGGCTTCATCACCGCCGGTTCCGGCGCGAACTTCAACGACGGCATTCTTGGTGTCTTCCGGATCCTTGGGAATAAGCATGAACTTGATTTCCTCTTCTAAGGACTCAAGCGTCCCTTTGGCCTCGTCCATCTGCATTTTGGCCATTTCAACCATCTCACTATCACTACCATCCGAAAGTATTTCTTCAGCTTCCGTAATGCGTTCTTTGGCCAATAGATATTGTTCCCGCTTATCCATCAATGCTCGTAGATCTTTGTACTCCTTATTCAGTTGTACATATTGCTTTTGATCACTGATAATATCCGGCTGAATGATAAGGTCACTTACCTCATCAAACCTATTTTTTACAATTTGAAGTTTTTCTAACATATACGCATACCCTTTATTTCGGGTGGAACAAATTTACAATTTTTTGAAGGATTAGTGCTGCTTGTTACCTCTGAACATTAGAGTACATCAGGAGCATATAGAAAGTATTCGTACGCGACACTTCATCGTTGGAAACGCGGATTAAGTCCTCGAACTTGATTACTGATACGTAAACGTTCCGTGATCGGAAGTAATCGTAAGTTTTTTAGACTCGGAAGCAGCAACGCGGCCAACGACCTGAGCATCGACATTGAATGATTTCGATATCGATATAATTTTTGCCGCAAGTGCCTCAGGAACATAGAATTCCATTCGGTGCCCCATGTTGAATACCTGATACATTTCTTTCCAATCGGTACCGCTTTCCTCTTGAATCATTTTGAACAATGGCGGAGTTGGAAAGAGATTGTCTTTTACGATGTGTAAATGCTCTATAAAATGAAGGATTTTTGTTTGCGCCCCTCCGCTGCAATGTACCATACCATGAATATCGGAGCGATTGCATTTGGCCAAAATTTCTTTGATAATGGGCGCGTAGGTACGCGTTGGTGACAAAACGAGCTTACCGGCGTCCAATGGCACTCCATCTACCTCGTCAGTCAACTTTTTAGAACCACTATAAACCAAATCTCTTGGGACCGCAGCATCAAAACTTTCTGGGTACTTTTCAGCTAGATACGAATCAAAAACATCATGCCGCGCGCTTGTGAGTCCGTTACTCCCCATCCCACCGTTGTACTGCGTTTCGTACGTAGCCTGCCCGAAAGAAGCCAAGCCAACAATGACGTCACCCGGTTGAATGTTGGCATTGTCAATCACCTGATCTCGTTTCAAACGGGCCGTAACGGTACTGTCTACAATGATGGTTCGCACCAAATCACCCACATCTGCCGTTTCACCTCCCGTAGCATGTATTTTTACTCCGAATTCTGCCAATTCACTAATGAGCTCTTCGGTTCCGTTGATGATTGCTGAAATGACTTCCCCAGGAATCAAATTCTTATTTCTTCCTATGGTTGACGACAAGGTAATATCGTCTACCGCTCCCACGCACAACAGGTCATCGATATTCATGATCAATGCATCTTGTGCAATTCCCTTCCAAACGGAGATATCGCCTGTTTCTTTCCAATACATATAAGCCAAAGACGACTTGGTACCTGCGCCATCGGCATGCATCACCAAGCAATATGCGTCGTCTCCAGTTAAGTAATCTGGAACTATTTTGCAGAACGCCTTCGGAAATAATCCTTTGTCTACATT
>JAWWCH010000473.1:0-1958 GCA_033720575.1 Marinirhabdus sp. | reverse complement strand
TTAAATTCTTGATAAAGACTTGCAAGTAAGGAGTAGGGTAAAAATGAAAAAAGCCGGGCTTGTCTACCCGACTTTTTCCAATAATTATACAGTCACTCTTGCATTCGCGTTAGGTGCAATGAAGGACAAATCATATCCTTTGAAACGCTTCATGTACTTTGTTATAGGCACATTATTAGCGTCGGCGAATATGATCTCGCCTTCAGACTCTAGAAACTTCATTACGTTTCCAGCGCCTCCTAAATGCGCGGCTGCGATTAATCCAGATTCGGTTATTTGTACACCAGCAATGGTTTTTCCAACGTATTCAGCAATGTGATCTTTAAGTACCCATTTGTTCAAAGCAATCAGTGTTTCGAGAGCTTTGTCTTGCAAATCTGGGTTCTTCATAAAATCACGCTTGTTGGTTACGCCTACCCATTTAAGGGCCGAACCACCAAACTGGTATTTGCCCATGTAACCGAGTCTGTTCACAGCGGTGTAATCACCACTACTCTCGCTAAAACCGAGGTCTTCTGTGAATCCAAGAAATGACTTGCCTAAGAAAGGTACTCCTTCCTCAGGATTCATATTCACCTCGAACTCATAGGGTACATAGGCATTTAATCCTACGATTTTAGAGGTGAATATAGAACTGCCATTAATTCCCACCTTTTTTACAGGTGTGAATCCTAACATGGCAAACGCCATAATTAGGGGCAGCACAGACAATTTCATAAAACGATTTACCATGTTCTATTTATTTTAGTTATAATTATTGCCCCCAAGCTTCGTGCCAGGGGGAAATTCCTAAAACAAACATAAACTTGTAGCTAGCAAATCCATGCTTGCTAAAAGGTCTTATGAAATTTAAATGTCAATGATCGAAATATCTTTTGTCGTATCTTTCAACAACACCATAAATATAAGAAGGTCAAACGCCGTAAACGGCCTGTTTAACAGTCTTTAACCCCTCGGTTAGCAAAGGTTTAACGTCTAAAAATGTAGTGGAAATTACCTGTTTATGCCTTGTTTAGAGAGCCAACGCACATATTCTGCCTTATTGCGATTATGCTGGGCCAGGTTCTTGGCGAACTTGTGATAACCAAAATTTTCAACATTGGCCACGAAGTACAAATACTCATGGTTTTCGTAGTTCAGTACGGCATCAATGGAAGAAATATCCGGCATGGCGATGGGTCCGGGAGGCACACCTGCATACTTATAAGTGTTGTACGGGGAATCGAGTTCGAGATCTTTATAAAGCACCCTTTTGATGATTTGATCAAAATCATTTTCAGCTCGTTTTTTGGCAAAAATCACGGTAGGATCTGCTTGTAATAACATCCCCATCTTTAAACGATTCACATACACACCGGCCACGCGTCTACGTTCATCCACCTTTGCCGTCTCCTTTTGTACGATGGCCGCCAGTGAAACCACCTGAGCAGGCGTCAACTTTAGTTTCTTCGCTTTTTGACGTCGCTCAGGAGTCCAGAAGCGCTTGTACTCCTGTACCATTCTTTCTGCGAATTCATCGGCTGTTGTGTTCCAATAGAACTCATAGGTGTTCGGAATATATAGCGCCAAAGCCGTCTCTTTTGAAAGATTTTGTTGTTTTAAAACCTCCTCTTTGCGCATGGCAGCAAGCAAGCTAGCACTATCTGCTTCAATCTGATTGGCGATGGCACTGGCTAGGTCTTCTAAGCGTTCTTGGTTGTTGAATTTCACCTGAACGGGAATGTTATTGCTTCGAATTGAATTCACAATGGCATTGTTGTTCATTCCGTTGGTGATGATGTAATGCCCCGGTTTAATATTTTGGGTGTAGCCCTTCCGATTGGCCACCGCCACAAAACTCTCCAAATCTTCAATCAACGGATCAATTTCGCGTTGTACATCGGTAAAGGTGGCGCCTGTGGGAATGTATACATGGGCTTCCTCATTATTGAATGCGGTGTTGGGAATCAACACGGTAT
>JAWWCH010000472.1:0-1969 GCA_033720575.1 Marinirhabdus sp. | reverse complement strand
ACTTCTCCTCAAAACATTGTTCGCTTTTTCTACTAACTCTTTCTCAATGTTCCAATAGCAGTAGCACGGAAGCTTCTGCGGCGAGGCATTTTTCATTCTACTGAACCTTTCGTTTTCACTTCGTGTGTATTGGAGCTACAGCCGCAAAAGCCACATCCACTCGACCCGTCGAAATGTTAGCGCTACGAATATTAATTACTAGTATTTACGTAACACAAATTTTGGTCGGAATGACGGCTGATGGAACATGATTCAGTGAGGGAATGAAGATACCGTTGAGGCATTCTTATCAGAAAGTAAAAGACGAACTTTGTTTTCTTCAATTCAATGCCATTATTGTAATATTACCGTGGAAATGAGGTTCTAACCAGGACGGAAATCGTCCAAAATCAGCACTTTAACGAATAATCCTACATTTCATCTAAAAGTTGATATTCCTACAAATTTTATCGCCTATATTTGAATTATACCATAGCATAAGTAGGTTAAGTTCATGGTAGATTTGGGGCAAAAAAAGGTGAACATAGTTCGCCTTTTTTTATGGACCAAATCGAAGGGGTGGCGAGCCACAAAAAGCGAAAGCGTCTGTGGCGAGGCGTTTTTCTCCTCAGGACGTTGTTCGCCTTTTCTAATAACTCTTTCTCAGTGTTCCGATACCCAAGAGCGGTCAGTTTGTTGATTTATTAGTATCCTTTTTCGCGTTCCCCTTTCAACCTCTGTTTACAGCAATCCAAAAGTCGGCGTTAGATTGTCTGCGGCTACACGAAATTAACCTGAGCACATTCTTCAATTGAACATCTCATGATAAAAAAACAGACCGCTCTAGAATAGAACGGTCTGTCTGATTATTAATAAATGCGAATACTATTACTTGTTTTCAGCATATCTTTTAGCAACTTCGTCCCAATCTATCACATTAAAAAATGCTTCTACATAATCGGGTCGTCTGTTCTGATAGTTTAAGTAATATGCGTGCTCCCAAACGTCTAATCCTAAGATAGGAGTTCCTCCGCAGCCTACTCCAGGCATTAAAGGGTTATCTTGGTTTGGCGTACTGCACACTTCAACTTTCCCTCCGTCGTGCACGCAAAGCCACGCCCATCCAGATCCAAATTGACCTTTGGCCGCTTCTGAAAAGTTTGCTTTGAAATCGGCAAAGCTTCCGTATGCGCTGTTTATGGCTTTGGCCAAGTCGCCAGTAGGTTCCCCGCCTCCGTTAGGCGACATTACTTCCCAAAATAATTTGTGATTGTAAAAACCACCACCGTTATTTCGTACCGCTTTATTTTCCATATCGAGGTTGATCAATATGTTTTCAATAGTTTTGCCCTCTAAATCGGTGCCTTTGATGGCATCGTTCAATTTATTGGTGTAACCCTGATGATGTTTGCCATGGTGGATTTTCATGGTTTGTTCATCTATATGGGGTGCCAACGCATCGTGGGCATACTTTAATTGTGGAAGTTCAAATGACATAGTGTATGTTTTTTGGTTATCTTGATTTTTGTGAGGTATAAAGGTACGCATAACAAGGGGTACATTATGTTATAGAATTTATAAGATTTCTATAGCGGAATAGAGAGAACACATACCTTCATTTATGCCATAAAATTGTATTTTTATAAAAAATCCAAAGGTTGAATTTTAAAGCTCCTATTACTATTTACAATGCTTCTGCCGGGAGCGGAAAAACCTACACCTTAGTTCAGATCTACCTTACCCATCTTTTGGGAAGCCGAAGGCCCGATGCCTACAGTTCATTTCTAGCCATTACATTTACCAACAAAGCGGTAGCGGAAATGAAACAACGCATCATTGAAGCATTGATCGCGTTTTCAGATGAAGCCATCGTATCGAATCCGCCAGATATGCTAGTGCAAATTTCTGAAGCCACTGATCTGTCTATTGAAACACTGCAACGCAATTCTAAACGAGCACTCAAACATGTACTGCACCATTACGCCCAATT
>JAWWCH010000471.1:0-1970 GCA_033720575.1 Marinirhabdus sp. | reverse complement strand
TAATTTTAGTGTTATGGAAAGAGTTATATTACTAATCGCCTTTTTAATTACGTTTCACGCATATTCACAATCAAAAGAAACCAACGCACTGAGTGCTGATGATTACGAATTGATCAATGCAACTTTGATTCACTTTCAACAACGTATTCCGAACTTAAATAAGAACTTTCTAAATAAGCCAATTACAAACTCCCTGAAAGGTAGGGTGGCCCATCATCAAATGATTCATAGAAAGCATGATAGCGTGTGTCGGAATTCTAAAGACACCTTACTTCTAAAAATTTCCTGTAGAAGGGCTTATAATACTAAAATCCTCAAAGACCTTTTTACAGATAGTGACTTCGATTACTTTCAGCATAAAAATAGCCATGAGCAGCGTAGCGTTATTTTGGACACAAGCAAGCTTACACGCAGTACCTTTAATGCTCTAGTTGATGGACCATCCCTTGATGAGCTGAAAAGATATCAATATCAGCTTAATTCAACATTTTCAACAACAGTAATCACCTTTGAGAATATTTACTACACAGAAGATCAGAGAATTGCGGTAGTGACGTATATGCTAGTAGATTTTCATTCTAATGTTATTCATTCGATATTCGAGAAAAAACAAGGTTTGTGGTGGGAGCATCTTATTACTTTAGGGTATCCCTGACTGTAAAACACGATTTTTGGTAATGGGAATTTTCTTGTACTTCGTAAAGGAGAATCGTACCTTTGCTGCTTCAAAATAGACTATGAAATACGCAAAAAATATCCTAGAAACAATTGGCAACACACCTTTGGTGAAAATCAATACCCTTGCGGAAGATATCCCGGCATTGGTTTTGGCTAAATATGAAACCTTTAACCCAGGGAACTCGGTGAAAGACCGTATGGCGCTGCAGATGATCGAAGATGCTGAAGCTGATGGAAGACTGAAACCCGGTGGAACCATTATTGAAGGTACTTCAGGAAATACAGGCATGGGGCTAGCGCTTGCAGCCATTGTCAAGGGGTACAAAATGATTTGCGTGATTAGCGATAAGCAGAGCAAAGAAAAGATTGATATTCTGAAAGCCGTGGGAAGCAAAGTAATTGTTTGTCCAACGAATGTGGCTCCAGACGATCCGCGAAGTTATTACTCCACGTCGGCACGCTTGGCAGAAGAAACGCCAAACAGCTGGTATGTAAACCAATATGACAATCCGAGTAACGCAAAAGCCCATTACCTGAGTACAGGGCCTGAAATTTGGGAGCAAACCGACGGTAAGGTTACGCATTTTATCGTTGGCGTTGGAACAGGCGGAACCATTAGCGGGGTAGGGAAATACCTCAAGGAACAAAATCCGAATATAAAAGTTTGGGGGATTGATACCTACGGAAGTGTGTTCAAAAAATACCATGAAACCGGCATTTTTGACGAAAATGAAATCTATCCCTACATCACTGAAGGTATTGGGGAAGACATCCTTCCGAAGAATGTTGACTTTTCGATCATTGACGGTTTTACGAAGGTAACCGACAAAGATGCAGCCATCTATACACAAAAGTTGGCCAAAAAAGAAGGAATGTTCTTAGGAAATTCAGCGGGAGCTGCCATGAAGGGAATACTCCAGCTCAAAGAACATTTCAATGAAGATGATGTGGTAGTGGTGTTGTTCCATGATCATGGAAGTCGGTATGTCGGTAAAATGTTCAACGACGAATGGATGCGCGAACGTGGGTTTGTGGAAGATGAGGTGACGGTAGCTGAAGATTTAATAAAAGATCATAAGGATAAGCCGCTGATCACGGTACGGACTGAAGAACTGGTAAGTCACGCCATTGAACGCATGAAGCAATTCAAGATTTCACAGATTCCGGTAGAAGATACGGGCGGATTTGTAGGTGCGTTGGATGAAACCGATCTACTTCGAAAATACCTTGAAAATAAAGATGTGGCACACCTTCCCATTAAAGAAGTTATGCACGAAGCATTTCCGATCGTG
>JAWWCH010000470.1:0-1970 GCA_033720575.1 Marinirhabdus sp. | reverse complement strand
TTACTTAACGTTATTTGATGCGCTTCTGGAATGTCAGAAAAAGACTTTTCTAAACTCATTAGTGCAAAAGAAGTGCCTTCGAGGGTGTATTTTTTGATCAATAAGTCAAGATCTCCAAGCACAAAAGGCTTTGGCTTGTTTCCAAGTTACACCCACTACTGGATAGTCACCATACGCTTCATGCCAAAAATAGTCATTGTGCATAGGTTCATTGTACGAGTAGTTGAAGTCTCTAATCCAAACCGTAGTATCTGGATAGATCTGAATTTCTTCTTTCTTGATAAAATCTTTTCTACGTTTTCCTTCTGCACGTGCTGCAGCTTGGATATCCATATACGTATATTGGAACTTCAGTTTTTCAACATCAATGGTTCGTTGCCCATTATAAGCTTCTTCAGCAGGGATGTACATCGTATCCATTACTTCAGAGTAGTATTCATCTGGATACTCACTTGTGTCCCAAATAAGGTCTACATCGCGGTTGATTTTTCTACCCGCGTAGAAATCATCACCCATACCGTAGTAGTTGTCATACATGTACTGCTCGTACGGCGTCATTTCTTCGTTCTCTTGATCTACAAAAGCAAATTCACCAATACCTCCATCACCAGGAGTGGCTCCCACCTCATCCGCAAGTATCGCCAACTTCAACCGAACGGTTGAATCGCGCACCCACTCTACGAATTGTCTGTATTCTGCGTTTGTGATTTCGGTTTCGTCCATGTAGAAAGAACGCACCGTCACGGTTTTTGTTGGGGCATCATTTACCGCAACAAAATCGTCGTCAGCTTTACCCATAATGAAAGAACCACCAGGGATTAATGTCATCCCGTATGGCTTTTCTGGGTACCATTTTTTGCCTTTTGCGCCAACTAGTTCTCCTCGATCTCCAGAGTTACAACTAAACAAAAAGGCTACCACTGCACTAAATGCAAGAAACTTCTTCATAGGTATTTCGGTTAAATTCAATTGATTTAAGGGCGTAAACCTATCTATAATAATTTAAAAAAACAACTAATTTCTTTAAAAAACCCCTAAACCAAATATCTCTTAGTTTGATTAAATTTCATTTTTACGGCGGGCTTTTAACCACCGTTCAGGAATCTCCTGATTTGTTGCGCCCACATATTCGCTGTAAGTGCATGGTAATAACGTATGCTTTTTCAGTTTAGTATCTACCTCTGAAATAAATGGCAATTCTATCCACCAACGCCCCGTTTTTAAGCTCTTTTTAAAGACCAAAACCTCTTCTTCTATTGGCACTTTATAGGTAGAATAATACCGTTCGTCGGTGAAATCACTGTCAGAAACTCTAAAATTAACACCCTCAACGAAATACCAAAGCACTTGTGCCAACAACATTGCAGCACTTGGTGCTTGATCAAAATCCTTTAATTCATAAAGTCCGAAAGACGTTACTCTATTGCTTATTCCAGCATAACGTGAAAGTGCACAAATTTCCCTTCCGTCGAAACCATTTGGGCTCGCACTATTCTTATAACTTAATTCTGCACTTTTTATTGCCGAAATATCCAAACTTACAATGTTGGCATCCCGCATGATAGGCTCTACCATGGCAATGTCTGCCGTTACCTCACCCAGCCTATACGCATCAAAGTACAATTTTTCCATCAATCCGATTTCTCCTGGCGGATTAAAATACGATTGGTAACCGACGACACTATAATTAAATAGGTTATAGGGTTCGTCGATAATGATTTTGCCCACATATGAGAGGTTGGATATGGGCTTCTCGGCATCGCCCAGATCAAAATTGGTGTCTATGTTTACCATATTCACCATGTTCGAAGTGTCGTCATACGCCCGATATTGCGCATAAATGGTGTCTTGCCCACCCCCTAGGATCAGCGGAATGATATTTTTCTTCAGCAATGCTTTGGTGACGGTCTTAACGGCAAAGTAGGTATCTTCAACACTTGCTCCCGTTTCAATATCGCCCAAATCAACAC
>JAWWCH010000469.1:0-1973 GCA_033720575.1 Marinirhabdus sp. | reverse complement strand
TGTTCAAAAAACCATCCTACGACCTCCTCATACGGATCGACATCACCCTCTTTCTGAAGTTTTTCGATTTTCGGAAAATAGTTCAAAAACTGTTGCTTCACCGCATCGGCTATGAGCTGTTTGGCTACCTCATTGGCACCTTCCTGTTCTCCTTCGTACACCAATTCTACCTTTCCGGTAATCGCAGGAATAACTCCCATAAAGTCACTCAAGCGCACCGTGGTTTGTGTATCTCCATTGGTAAGTGCGCGACGTTCTGCCGTGCTCAACAAATTTTCGAAGGCCGTGATACTCAATCTGGCACTCACGCCACTTTTGGCATCGATAAACTCACTTTCTCTTGCTTCAAAACTGATTTGTTCAATGATATCTTTGGCCAGTTCTGGAACGTACACGTTTTCTTTTTCAGAACTCGCCTCTGCGGTTTCTTGTTCGGTAATGGTGCGTGCCACTTCCAGGCTTTCAGGATAGTGTGTCAAGATTTGCGATCCAATTCTATCTTTCAATGGGGTTACGATACTTCCTCTATTGGTGTAATCTTCCGGGTTGGCGGTAAATACAAACTGTATGTCCATAGGAAGTCGAAGTTTGAATCCGCGTATCTGAATATCTCCTTCCTGTAAAATATTGAAGAGTGCCACTTGAATTCTCGCCTGTAAATCGGGTAATTCATTGATCACGAAAATACAGCGATTGGCGCGTGGGATCATTCCAAAGTGAATCACGCGGTCGTCAGCATAGGTCAATTTGAGATTGGCTGCTTTTATAGGATCAACATCCCCAATAATATCGGCCACCGTAACGTCTGGTGTCGCTAATTTTTCAGAAAAACGATCTTCTCTGTGCAACCAGCTAATGGGCGTATCATCTCCTTTTTCCTTGAGCAAATCTTTCGCATAGCGAGAAATGGGCTTAAACGGATCGTCATTGATTTCGCTCCCTTCCACAATAGGCACATACTCATCCAACAAGGCCACCATTTGTCTTGCCAATCTGGTTTTTGCTTGTCCGCGCAAACCTAAAAGGTTAATGTTATGTTTAGACAGAATGGCCCGTTCCAGTTCGGGAATTACGGTAAATTCATACCCATGTATCCCTTCAAAAACCACTTCTTTTCGCATCAGTTTCTGAAGTAAATTTTGTCGTAATTCTTCTTTTATTGTTTTATAGCTAAAGCCAGCTTCTTTGAGCTGACCGAAGGTTTTGATGTTTTCTATTTCCATATGCTGTATTGGTAAGCGACTTTCACTTTAACAAAAGCGGTTCGCGTTATTATCGTAATTTTCTTTTTCTGTTATTTTCGTAATCGGTAAAGATCATTTCTCCCAAACCTTGCAGCCCGGTATAAAAGGCTTTCCCTTGGTTGGCTTCGGTAAAATGATCTACAAATTGTTGTAGATAGGGGTCACTGGCAATCATGAAGGTAGTAATAGGTATGTGTAGTTTTCGTGCCTGTGCGGCCATCATATAGCATTTATTGACAATGTATTCGTCTAAACCGTTACTGTTCTTGTAATATCTTCCATCTGACAATCGCAAGCAACTGGGCTTCCCATCGGTGATCATGAAAATTTGTTTGTTGGTATTTCGCTTTCTACGAAGCATATCCATAGCCAATTGCAAGCCGGCAACCGTGTTGGTGTGATACGGACCCACATTTAGATAGGGTAAATCTTTGATTTTAATGGGCCAAGCATCGTTCCCAAACACCAAAATATCTAAGGTATCCTTCGGATAACGCGTCGTGATTAATTCAGATAGTGCCATGGCCACTTTCTTGGCAGGCGTAATTCGATCTTCACCGTATAAAATCATACTGTGGCTGATGTCGATCATGAGCACCGTACTCATTTGTGCTTTGAACATGGTTTCTTCTACCACCAAGTCGTGTTCAGTAAGGTGCAAAAACCCCAACCCGGGATTGATCTTGGCGTTTTTAAGGCTTTAAGTCAATGAAATTAGATAGAGACCAT
>JAWWCH010000468.1:0-1976 GCA_033720575.1 Marinirhabdus sp. | reverse complement strand
TTCGGAGGAAGTAGGGGTAAAAAAGCCAAATGTGCTGGTCTTTGAGAAGGCACTCGACAAGGCAGGCGTTTTGGCACAAAAAAGCATAATGATAGGCGACACGTTTGAAGCCGATATATTAGGTGCACAGCGTGCGGGCATGCAGCATATTTTTTATAATTACAGGAATGATAAAATTCCACAAGAGTATAGAGCCATTTTCCATCTCAGTGAGCTAAAACAGCATCTTTAAACATAATATTTGAGGGTTCTCTGCGTTCTAAAGGAAACCTAATTGCTATGAAAAGGAACTTCCCCATCCCTTTCACCATCTTATGTATTTCAATCCTAATTTTTTCATGTGTAAAAGACACTGATTTTGAGCAGGCCAACGATATAGTATTAACGCCTGTGTATGAACTAGACCTTATTTACTTCACAGTTCAGGCCAGAGAATTCTATGATTCGATCACCCAATCACCACGGCTAACTGTGATTGATACTACACAAATTCGCTTCTTGGATGATAGTTTTGTTCAAGATGATCTAAAAAAGGCTGAATTTACATTCAACTTTACCAATAGCGTTTCTAGCAACTTTCAAGTTGATTTTCAATTTCTAAATGCAAGCAACGATACCACCTATAGTGCTCAAGCAGATGTCTTTGCTGGGAGCGTTGAAAATCCAAGGCTAACGTCTGTGGTTGAGACGGTGAACGAAGATGACGTTCAGTTTCTTACACAAGCCGATCGCGTGGTTGTTGCTGTTTCATTGGCCGAGCCTATCGACAGCTTGGTTGGCGCCTTAAACCTTCAGTCGAAAACCACATACTTCCTAGAGATCAAGGATTGAACAACAGTACCATGAAAATTATATTGACATGTCTTCTGGTCACTTCGGCCACTATTGCTTTTTCCCAAAATCGACAAATTTTGTACGGAATGTCTGATGTGCCGCAAAGCCTCATGTTGAACCCTGGAGCTAAAGTTCCGCAACAAAAGCACTACGGAATCCCTTTCTTGTCGCAGTTCCATTTAAGTGCCGGTGCTAAAGGAGTGACAGCATACGATATATTTAAAGATGATGGAGAAGATGTGAATGCCAAAATTACACGGGCAATTTTTCAACTTAGCAATACTGATTATTTTACTGCAAATCAACAATTAGAGATCATAAGCTTTGGCTGGAGGAACAAACGTGGGGTGTATTTCTCGGGTGGAATCTATGAGGAATTTGATTTCATCACATATTTTCCGAGAGATCTGGCAATCTTAGCTTGGGAGGGCAATCGAGATTATTTAGATTATCCCTTCGATTTGGGAGAATTGAATGTAACTGCAGACCTGTTGACTGTATATCACTTTGGTGCCAATACTCAAATTTCAGATAAACTAACCATTGGGGCTCGTGCAAAGGTGTATTCCAGCATGGCGAGTGTAAGCAGCACCGATAATCGCGGAACTTTTACCACTTCTTTTGACGATGATGGTGTGAATGTTTATGATCAAACCATTGAAGATGCATACGTAAAGGTGCAAACCTCAGGTGTAGCATCATTTTCCGAAAAGGAGGGGTTTGGCGAAATGAGCAAAGCACTTATTAAACGTGGCGTGTTTGGTGGAAATCTTGGTCTTGGTATCGATTTAGGAGTAACCTATGATATTAGCAGACAAGTAAAGGCCACTGCAAGCGTCATTGATCTTGGTTTTATATACCATAACAAGGATGTGGAAACCTACCGAGCGGAAGGAGATTATAACCTAAATGGTATCGAACTAATATTTCCTCCGTTGAGCGAAGGTAACGCGACCATTCCATATTACGACAATCTCGAAGAGGAATTGGAAAGAGAAATTCCGATAGACACGATTACAAAGGGCTATGTTCGAATGAGGCCACTCCAAACAAACGTGGCATTGGAGTATGGCTTTGGGTCTGTTTTTGGCGGTGAGGTATGCGATTGTACCAACAAGGGAAGTGTTGCCGATTGGGCACAG
>JAWWCH010000467.1:0-1982 GCA_033720575.1 Marinirhabdus sp. | reverse complement strand
GGCACATATTTTTCTAGCGAAAGGGGTACCCACGTCGAGCCAAACCCCGGTTTCTCCTTTGCTGCGTTCAGCTTTGATACCGTACTCTGCCAAGGTAAGAATTACCATCTCTTCCAAGAGTCGCAAATACTTGTGTATGTCTGTAAAAAAATTCTCAAGATCGAGAATGGGATAGCCCACAATTTGCCCGGGCCCATGATAGGTGATATCACCTCCACGGTTAATTTTATAAAAGGTGGCGTCAATACTTTTCAGATATTCTTGAGAAACCAAAAGATTCTCGAAGTCGCCACTCTTGCCCAGCGTATACACATGTGGATGTTCAACAAACAACAGATAATTGGGGGTTTCTAGGTTGGCATTCTCTCTCCTATTCTTGATTTTTATGTCTAGGATGCTTTTGAACAACTCTTCTTGATAATCCCAAGTTTCCTTGTAGTCAGTTCTTCCCAACTCCTGTATTTGTATTTCCTTGTTCACTTACTCTTGTTCTAGTTGTACTGAAAAATTTTCCAAGATGCTCGGCTCGTCCATTAAAGATTTCCAATCGATACTATAGGTCACCGTCTTACCATCTTCCGAAATTTCTGCTTCCTTATGCGAAACTGAAGCGACTTTTCTGGGAAAAGTATACGACAAGGTCATGACGCTTTGTTTCAGCAAATCATCAAATTCGCCTAGCATGGCTGTGAGCATATCGTCTCCCGTAGCATTTTCATCCTCTTCTGTGGGCTCATCATCTGCGGTTTCCTTCAGAGATTTTTTATCGATTCGACTGAAGGTGTTCCCTTCAAAAGTGTACACCACCTTATCCGTTTTCAACATTTCTGAACCAGGCCCCTGTACTTTCGCACCTACACCTTGCGCTTTTGCCATACTAAAAATCTCATCCATTTGTTCTGAAACATTCGCGATAGCATTAAAGTTACTAAAGGTCTTCTCGGCTGTAAATTGAAACTCACTGTTGGCTTGGTCCATTTTCATCTGCATGGTCATGCCTTTCAATTTTTTGAGTTCTGCCTGTTTTTCCATGGGAAGTGTTGCAATACTATCTTTGTATTGCTCCAACATATCATCAAAAATGACGAGCGTATCCAACTTTTTCATGGGTTGGTCTAACGATTGCGGCGCACCTTGACTCGCCACAGCGAATAGTTGCGACAAATCAAAACTGGTAGTATATCTTCCTCCCATACCTTCATCAAAAACAATTCGTTCCTGAACGGTACAACTACTGAAACTAACTACTAGAAGTATGAGTATTCCTAATTTTTTCATGTTATCGTTTTGGATTGTTCAAGATAATAAGCGCCGCTATTACGCCGGGTATCCAACCACAAATGGTTAAGATCAATACAATTAAAATAGAGCCGCAGCCCTTGTCAATTACCGCTAAAGGCGGAAATAAAATAGACAACAATATGCGCCAAAAACCCATAGGTACAAAATTACGATTAATATTTAAGTTTGCAGAACTGCAATCACTTCTGTATGGGTCTCTATAAATATGTTTTGTTACAACAAAACTTGTAGTTATATTCGTCATTCAAATGAAGTATTCAACGGTAATTTTTATTCTAGTAGCGGTATTCTCGTCGCTTGGTGCAAGTGCCCAATATTTGTTCGAAGGACGGGTAGATCAGCAATTTGTGGAAGGTGAAGTGTACCTATCCATGATAGAGGATTACCGAAAATTATCAGGGGTTTACCACGAACAGATCATTGCTAAGGTGAAACCAGACAGTTTGGGTTACTTTTCATTTGCCGGCACCAACCTTCCTGCCGAAAACAAGATGTACCGTATCCACGCCGATACATGCAAAGAAACAGACCAAAATCTATCACACGTTACCGGGCATTGTGAAAATAGCGAAGAAATCGTTTTTGTGGCCAATAACACAACCACATTGGCACTGCCATTTTCGTTTGAACAAGAAATGTTCTGTAAAGTGGTTTCAAACAATGAAAAGGCCAAAACCTTT
>JAWWCH010000466.1:0-1986 GCA_033720575.1 Marinirhabdus sp. | reverse complement strand
TGATTACCAGTAATATGGAGGCGCTTAAAAGTGTAGGACTTCGACCTTCACGAAAAATTAAGCTTTACAATGGAAAATTGGAAAGTAAATTTGTGCGCTACGAGATGTATGAAGGAAGTAGGAAGGCCAAGAAACAAGATTAAACGTACTTTTTATCGCTTGTATAGCGGAATCAAATACGATATGGTATAGCCATACCCAACTCCAAATTGGCTAAAGTCATAGGTTCGGTTGAATCCCGGTATTATAAGGTTACCAAAATTCTCAGGAGTGTCTTCTGTTATTTTCCGTTTCAATTGAAGGTTAATAGAAAGGAAGAGGTTGTTGAGCACTTCGGTTTTGATGCCTACAATCAACTCAGCCCAATGGGCGGTTAACCCGGTATATTCAATATTCTCTGTTCGTGGTGTAGTAGGATAGGCAGGATTTATGGTGTATATGTCGTATGTGTCTAATTCTTGTGAGAAAGTTGAAAATCCATAACGAAGTCCGCCAAAGATGGCGTTGTTCATGTTCAACCAGTTGTTATATGCATTCAAATAGGCACCAATTTTAATATAGATCCCTGTTGTTATGGATCTAAGTCCATCCTCGTCCCAAACTCTATCGCTAGTCCCTAATTCGGCTGCAGCATATATTTTTTTATTCAACCTGTAGTCTCCTTGAATTTCAAAACCAGTAAACCCATCTTCGAATGCGGTTCGAGCCAATTTAGAAATATCTATTCCCACCCTGATACCGTACTTCTGGTTTTTAGGCAGGGTGTCTAGGCGCGTGGCATCCGGTCGGTTGATAGTGTCTTGCGCCAATGTTGAAATTGACACAAGCAATAGGCTAAAACCTAAGAGAAAGGTGTGCTTCAATTTCATCGGTAATTGAGGTTTGTAAAACTTGAAATGAGGTAATCCAATTGTCGTTATCTTCTTCTACTTCCGCTGCAAAATTTGAATAAAGCGTTTTAAATCCGCAGGCACGGTTTACATAGAATTCTTCCCGTTCATAGGTAAACTCAAGGTTATCCGAATTTTTTAAATCATCACTACCTGCGTTTACAGTGAAAATAAGGTTACTTATATCCATTTCAGTGTCTAACGGAATCGCAATAGAGTCTGTAGGTTCGCTATTTCGAAATACAAAGGTGCTATCACTATTGTTCACTTGAACCAATAGATCGGTAACACTTTTAGCTTGAAGTGGATTGGCATTGTCTTTAAAGGTAATAATGAGTAGTGGCGTGACCGCGGTGTTCGGATCACAAATATCATCGCGCGTACAACCAGAAAGAAGCCCTGAGATGACGGTTAGCCCCAGAATACAGTATACTATCGTTTTCAATCGTTCCGTTTTTCTAAAAGTACAACATTTTCTACGTGATGTGTCTGTGGAAACATATCAACAGGCTGTACCTTGGTTACTTTGTAGTGGTCGTCCAGTAACGCGATATCCCTGGCTTGGGTAGCACTATTACAACTCACGTACACAATTTTATCAGCATCTAGTGCGATTAGTTGTGCTACAACATCCTTATGCATGCCATCCCGAGGAGGATCTGTGATCACTACGTCTGCCTTTCCATGTTTGGAAATAAAGGCAGGGTTAAATACGTTCTTCATGTCGCCCACATAGAATTCAACGTTTTCTATGCCGTTCAATTGCGCATTTGCTTTTGCTGCCGTAATGGCGTCAGGTACTGCCTCAACTCCAATCACTTTTTTCGCATTTTTCGCTACAAATTGTGCTATAGTGCCGGTTCCAGTATACAAATCGAAAACCAGCTCTGTACCCGTAAGGCCAGCAAAATCACGTGTCACCTTGTACAATTGATACGCTTGTGCGCTATTGGTCTGGTAAAACGATTTGGCGTTGATTTTAAACTTCAAGCCTTCCATTTCTTCAAAAATGTGGTCTCGCCCATGAAAACAAATCACATCTTGGTCGTAGATGGTATCATTTCCTTTGGAATTTATGACATATTGAAGAGAGGTT
>JAWWCH010000465.1:0-1992 GCA_033720575.1 Marinirhabdus sp. | reverse complement strand
GAGCACCCAAGGTTCATTTTCATCCACTTCGAGATAAAGTTCACCAAAAACAATATCTAGTGGTACAGAAGAACTTGCGTGGATGGCAAATTCTGTAAATAACGAGTCGGCCACCGGGTTTGTATCTGTTACTGCATAAACAGCTGAAATTTTCTCAAGAAAGGGGATGGTCTTTTGCTCATCCAAAATAGGTATATCATAATCCGGATGCGACGGATCATCTGCAAATTCACGAAACACCATGGTCCAAGCGTCGGTCAGGTAATTGTCTTGAATAAAGGGTTCAATTGTACACTGGGCCACTCCACTTGTACTCAATCCTAAAAATATAATGATGCATAGTTTTTTCATGGCTTCAATATTATAACTGTAAGATAATCAAATAAATACATAAAAATTTACCCAGTAGCGGGTATATTTCATACCATTACTTGTTCAGAAAATAAAGGAAAATAGCGATGATACTTAGTATGGAAACTATAAAAAAGAAAATTTTCCAAAATGAGTATGGGCGTTGCCCAGAAATGACTCCAGTGTCTCCATTCACAAAAAAGTTGTACCGTTTTCCCTTATACCTGTATGCACTGATATAAATGGGGAGCAAGATGTGTTTGAAGGTTTCATCGGTCAATTTCATATCTACCGAAGTGACCCTTTGCGTATCTCCGCCAATATCCCGCCGGGCCCAGACTTCTGCAATGTTCCGAGCCTCTTGGGTGGCGGTTAAATGACCTTGGTTTAAAGGAATGGTGTATTTTTCGGTTACGAAACCCGCCAAATAGGCACTTTGAAAAGTTTCGAGCTTGTTGAGGTCCCATCTTGCCACTTTCTTAGGAATAACCCCAGACCGTTGTTCCGAAGCTTTTATAAGGGTGTCGTCTATGAATCCAGATACCGATCCGCTTGCCGGAAACCATCGCGTGCGTCGTTCTCTAACTGTTCGCCGATTTTTACCACTACCCACGGTTTTGGTAACATAATAATATTCACCGCGTTGACCAGTATACTTGGCAAAGAGTTGTGCGTCGAAGGTCCAGAAAGGTGCATAAAGTCCTTTAGTATATTGGGGGTCTAGCGACGCTTTTTTGAGCTTATTGGGGGCCCACCACAAGCCATCGACCCATTTTTTGAAAATTTGATGCGCCTTTTTTTGATCAATCTGAAAGGGCAAAATAGCGCCGGGAAGAATCCAATCGTCTTTATAAGCATCTTCTACTACCAATGGCATGCTGCAATACACGCAGTGCAATGACTTATAGTTTTCTTCCACATGCTGGTTGGCGCCACAATTCTTGCAGTGCAACATGGTAATTTGTTCACTGTGCGATTGCGATCCTAACTCCCTCAAATAGGGCTTTAACTCTAATTCTTGAAAGGTGGTTTCTTGTTTAGGAATTTCCTGAGTATAGCCACAATATTCGCACTTTAAATCAGTCGTGCCCGGCGCATACCGAAGCTCTGCCCCGCAATTGACACAGGCTTTTTTTAGTTCAGATGTTTGTTGTGGGGTAGGCTGCATGCTGTTTTACCCTCCGTGACCGAAGGGTGATTTTTGTGATGTTTATGACGTGTCCGGAATACGTTTAGTTGCCCGGAAGCGGTGGGGGTGTATTGCCTCCCAAAAAGGCCTTAAGCTCTTCAACCTCGTTCAGTGCGGCCCAATTTTGCATGCCTTGTTTCCATACCAGCGTATCCCGGTTCACCGTACGATTTGCGAATAAAGCCCGCAATTGTTCAAAACTTACCGGTCCGTTTTGTTGTCCGTTGCTCGCATAAAAATATTGTACAGGAGTGGGCATCGGTGGTGGCATATTTGCTCCGGCTTGTTGCTGCATCGGAGCTTGTTGCTGGCCACCCATTTGCGGGTTCATCATTCCACCCATTTGTTGGGCTAAGACGAAGCCCATTCCCATGCCCATACCAGCGCCTGCCGTTCCGCCTTCATTGGCAGCCGCAGCTTCAATAGCTTTTGCAGTCTTGAATTTCGTTAAT
>JAWWCH010000464.1:0-2009 GCA_033720575.1 Marinirhabdus sp. | reverse complement strand
GGGTATTGTTGTGTCTGAACCGGAACGTTTTCCGATAAAAGATTCATTATACGGAAAAAGTATTCTCTCTGCACAAACCAACGGTCGTGGAGCGGCCTTGACTAGTCAACTCACCAAAACCTATGACAATGGTTTTTATGCGAAGGCACAAGGAACCGTAAAAGGATATGGCGACTTTGAAGCCCCAGAATATGTGCTGAGCAACACAGGGGTTCGTGAAAATGCGCTCTCTGCGCAATTCGGATTAAACAAACTGAATTATGGCATTGACGGGTACTATTCGTTTTTCGATAGCACCATTGGGATTTTACGTGCTTCCCATATTGGTGGTGCCGAAGATCAGGTAGCAGCGATCAACAGCGAACGACCTCAGATTATTGAAGATTTCACCTATGCTATTGACGTGCCTCGGCAAGAGGTTACGCATCATTTAGGAAAGGTTTCCGCTTTTGCCAAGTTGAAAAATTTAGGAAAAGTAGCGTTTCAATATGATGTGCAGCACAACAAACGTTTTGAGTATGATGTTCGCAGAACCGATGACAATACCCCTTCGGTTGATCTAGAACTCCTTACCCATACTGCATTGCTGAGTCTAGAAACCAATCTGACTGATAATATACATTCAAAAGTAGGAATAACAGGAAGTTTTCAAGAAAACTCGGCCAACCCTAACACTGGTGTTCGCAGGCTAATTCCAGACTACAAGCAATACAAAGCGGGCGCTTTCGCCATAACAGACGTTCAGTTTTCAGACCGATTGGTAGGTGAAGCGGGAATTCGATTGGACCATACCAGTATGGACGTATTCAAGTTCTATAGATCCTCATTTTGGGAATCGAGAGGGTATGATGCGCTCTTTCCTGATTTGGTTGTAGAAGACTTCGGAAATCAGATTTTGACCAATCCCACACCCGATTTTACAAATGTATCTGCTACGCTTGGGGCGTCCTACAAACTGAACGATCAGTTCACGCTATTTGCCAATTATGCGCTGGCGTCCCGAGCACCAAATCCCTCTGAACTGTTCAGCGAAGGTTTGCACCACAGTGCGTCTCGGATAGAGTTGGGAGATTTGCGATTTACGTCAGAAACCTCTCAGAAAATTACGGCTACGCTTCAGAAAAAAGGGAACCAGCTCAATTTTACTGTGAATCCGTATGTCCATTACATTTCTGATTTTATTCTGATTGAGCCAACAGGGATTCGGCAGACCATTCGCGGTAATTTCCAGGTTTGGGAATATCGCCAAACCGAGGCCCGGTTGATGGGTGTAGATTTCGATTTGAACTATAAAGTCACGGATCAACTTCAGTATGGAAATCAGATTTCAATAGTAGACGGAAGGGATACGAGCCAAGATACCGCGCTCATCAATATGCCTCCAGCACGTATTACAAACAGTTTGGTATATGATTTACCGTTATCGCACCCTATAACTATGGGTGCTACAAGCACATATGTTTTCGAACAAACCGAGTTCCCAGATAATAACTTTGAGGTATTCTTTCCCTATACCGAAATGGTGGAAACGGTAGATATCAGTACTCCACCGGGAGCATATCATTTACTTGGCTTTAATGTGTCTACTGAATTCCATACCGGAAAAAATCAAAATTTAAAACTAGCATTACAAATTTCAAATGCCCTTGATACGTCTTACAGAGATTATTTAAACCGATTGCGATATTATGCGGATGACCTTGGAAGAAATATCAGATTACAAATCAAATACAATTATTAATTACTAAAACAAATGAATATGAAGACTTTAAAAATAAATGCCGTAATACTTTTAACCGCCTTGTTGGCCATTGGCTGTAGTGGCGATGACGATACGCCACCTGCTCCAGTAAATGAAGAAGAAGTGATCACCACCGTTTTGGTGAACTTGGTCGCTGAAGGCGATGTTATCACCTTAGAATCGAGAGATCTAGATGGTGATGGTCCTAACGAGCCTGTAATATCGGTTTCTGGAAATCTTATTTCAGGGCTGACTTACGTAGGTTCTG
>JAWWCH010000463.1:0-2011 GCA_033720575.1 Marinirhabdus sp. | reverse complement strand
TCTAAAGTTGGTAGCATAGCAGGATGTATGGTAATGAACGGTAAGATTTATAGAAATTCCGGAGTACGATTAATACGTGAAGGCGTTGTGGTTTACACAGGTGAACTTGCATCGTTGAAACGATTCAAGGACGACGTTAAGGAAGTTTCTAAAGGTTACGATTGTGGTATGCAAATCAAGAACTACAACGATATCAAGGAAGGCGATATTATCGAAGCATTCCACGAAGTTGAAGTTAAGAAGAAGCTTAAGTAAGCTTAACGATATAGAAATAAAAAAGCGACCAATTGGTTAGTCATGGTCGGAAGAAATTCCGGCCATTTTTTTTTAGGTCTTAAAAACCTTATCCGGATTGCCTCCTGCGAAAACGATAAGTAAAGCAGTCATCATGACCCTAAGCTCCAGAGCGATGCGTCTTTTAGCGGTTTTATACCCAACATTATTGGCTTTCTTATAGATAAGCAGCAGCATGGCTGCAATCATGGTCATGTAAACCATCACCTGTATGCCATTTTGGTTGAGTGACACCAAATGGCTTAAATTGAGTTCTTGTTTAAGGAACCTGAAAAACACTTCAATATCCCATCTTTTACGGTAATAATCGGCAATATCCTTGGTCGAGAGCTCAAACACATTGGTCAGGAACCAAAACGTCTTGTTTTGCTTTTCGTTTTTAATGACCACCAAACGAAACTCGGTTTCCACCTTTTGTTCTTTGTAGTGAACATTGCCTCGCTTGTTTTCAATGGGCTTTGCGGTATATAGCTTGACTTTACTGTCTTTTACAACGTGCCAATCGTCCCATTTTTGAATGCTTTTTGGGGTTAGCAAAGATTCAAGTTCTTCAAATTTTCGGTTTTCCTTGGAACGGATAATAAATTTAACCGATTGTTCACTGAAGTCTTTCATCGTCCTTGTAGATTGCACGCCTCGATCAATGACATAAATATTGTCGTGATGCTCCTGCTTTTTAACCTGTTTTAAAATAGCTTCGGGAAGTGCGTTGTCTTCAGATGAGTATTTTTGAGCATTAAAAACGTCTACCCCAGAGGGTAAAACACCATCAAACGAAAAACTGAATTTCACCAGCTTTTTGCCGCTCTTTTGGTCAATGCCTTCTTTAAGTTTGGAACAGGTATCTGCTACAATGGTGCTGTCTACCCTAATCAGGTTGTATTTCTCAATTTCGGTTGCACTGTAAAGCTCTGAAAATCGCCCATACATGTGCTCGTAAATGGTTTTGAAATAATCCGGGTCTATTTTTGATAGCCTTTCCGAAATGGAACTGCGACGAACAGTTTCGTCTTCACCTAAACCAAACAAGGCTTTGAATCCACTATGATTAAAGGTATCCTCCAGGCTTCGCTGACTCAACTTTTCATTGTCGTAAATAGAAAACAAAAGCAGGTAAAACAGTTTCCGTCCATGCAGGACCTTACTGTAATAATCGACTTTGGTGGTCGCCGAAAGATGGCTTAAAAGAGCTTCGGGAATGAATTCTAAAAGCTGTTTCAGGGAAATTTTATGGTCTTTAAAAACACTCATATATCTGTATTTACACAATATAAATATAAGAAATTTCTCTCAAAAAAACAGCAGGACCTGATCTTATTTTAATGGATTATTGAAAAATGAGCTACCCTATAAAACAAAAAAAGCCGGAAGAAAAAATCTTCCGACCATGACTAGGGATGGCCCTCTTTTTTATTTTACAAAAGCTACAATACGTAAAGGACTCCCACTACCGCCTTTTATTTTCATGGGCAATGCCACTACTTGAAATCCGTTGGGTGGTAGCTTGCTTAAATTGGTAAGGTTTTCAAAAGCAGGGATGTTTTTCCCCATTAATATTACATGGCTTTGAAATTCTGTGGACTGGCCGTAATCTATACTTGGGGTGTCTAGACCAACTGCGTGAATTTTTCTTTCGTCTACTAGCCATTGGGCAGCTTCTGGGGCAAGCCCAGGGAAATGTAATTCGGCAATAGCCTCAGGGCCTCGATTGTTTGTC